>JAJIYR010000154.1 GCA_020881085.1 Rickettsia endosymbiont of Bryobia graminum
GGCATTTGATCGAGAACTTTTTTGCAAAACTAAAGCAATATAGAGCAATCGCAACACGATATGACAAAACCTCTCAAAACTTTTTGGGGGCTATTTATATGGCTGCCACGGTAATTTGGCTCAATTGATCACACGCCCTAAATTTGCTGCTTCTCATTTAAATTCATCTATATATTTTATTCCTTTTAACTCCTTTTCCTTTTATGTACTCTCTATATGGAAAACTAGTACTATCTCAAATGTCTAAAGGGTTGTGTTTAGATTTTATACATTTAGCTGCATCATGTTACCTAAGAACAATATAGAGCCCAACTAATGACAAGAGAGAATATTGCATAAATTCATACTTATTGATTATAGCTTACGTTCTAACCAATGACCTTCAGCAGGAGATAGATCACCTGACACTGCTCTTCGGTCATCAAATACAAAACACTCACCTTCCCATAAATTATCTATGTTACTGGTATCTTCTAAATATTGGAGGATTCCTCCTTTAAGATGATAAACATCCTTCAATCCAGCTTGTTTTAAGTAAGCTGTTGATTTTTCACATCTAATCCCACCAGTACAAAACATTGCTACTTTTTTACCTACAAGTAATTGCTTGTTATCTTCTACCCACTTAGGAAACTGCTTAAATGTTTCTGTATTAGGATCTATAGCCTCCTTAAAAGTGCCTACATTAGTTTCATAATTATTTCTAGTATCTACAACAATCACGTCTTTTTGCTTAATAAAACTATCCCAATCTTTTGGCTCAATATATTCACCTTTTTGATTCTCTATATCAAGCTCCCCAACAGCCATAGCAATTATTTCTGGCTTAATTTTTACCTTTAATTTTTGGAAAGGATGCTTATCACAATAATTAGTTTTTTTATTAATTTCCTTTGCTGTAGTAAGATTTTTAATTTCATCAACTAAGAAATTAACATCCTCTTCCCTGCCAGAAATTGATCCATTAAACCCTTCTTTAGCTATAAGAATTGTCCCTCTTATCATTCTTCTTTTTCCAATATATAAAAGCTTAGGTAATAATGACTCAAGATCTTTTATATTAGTAAAACTATAAAAACTTAATACTGATATTTTCAAATTATTATTCATAAAAATAACTCTCTTACATATAAAATCTTTTCTATAAGATCATTTGTATTAAGTACAAATGATCTTTTTATAAAACCACTAAAATTAGTCTATAGGAAATGAATTTAAGAACTTTTTTCGTTTATTATTGGTAATGGTACAAATAGTGGACCTTTGAGCCTCTTAACTAATAATATTATATTTGATCTTTTAGCGTTTTTAGAATTTTCATATAATGAGCTTAATTGATCAATAGACTCAATAGGCTGATGATTATTGCTTGCTACTATTAGATCACCAATTTTGAAACCATAATTTTTTCCATCCTCGGTAATATCAGTAACCACAATCCCTTTAACTTTTCCTTTAATATTAAATTTTTGTTTAATCTCTTCAGTCACATTACAAAAAGTAATATTACTTTTTGTAATTGACGAAATATTATCTTCTCTTTTTTCATTTTTTACTTCACTTACCGGCTTTTTAATTTCTGCATCACCATCATTAATTTTACCACTAAGCTCAAGATCTTTACCATCACGTACAACAATAATTTTTACTTCTTGTTCTATAGGAGTTTCTGCTACCATTAGCTGTAGTTTTCTAGAATTTTTTACCGGTTGACCAGCAAACTCCACTATTATATCACCAGGCTTCATACCAAATTTATCAGCTGCACCTTCTTTTTTTACTTCTACTACCAAAGCTCCAGCTGCTTCTTTCAGATCAAAACCTTCAGCTATTTCATTCGTTACTTCTTGAATTATTACTCCAAATCTACCTCTACTAATTCTTCCGTCCTTCTTAAGCTGATCTATAACAGATTTAGCAGTATTAGATGGTATAGCAAAGCCAATACCAATGTTAACCCCTGATGGAGAAAAAATAGCCGTATTAACCCCTATAACTTGACCATTAACATCAAACATAGGCCCACCAGAATTACCACTATTAATAGCCGCATCAGTCTGAATGAAATCTGCTACGACGTTGGTATTATCATCAATATCACGTCCCTTTGATGAGATTATACCTGCCGTCACAGAACCACCAAGTTTACCAAAAGGATTACCAATAGCAAGCACCCAATCTCCTACTCGAGCCTTGCTAGAATCCCCAAATTTCACAGAAGGCAAAGAAGATTCAGTATCAATTTTTAATAAAGCTAAATCTGTTTTCTTATCACTTCCTATGATTTTTGCCTGTAATTCCCTATTATCCATTAATTTTATATACACTTCATCAGCATTCTCAATCACATGCTGATTAGTAACTATATAACCTGTTGAATCTATAATAAAACCAGATCCCAAAGGTACAGATTTAGGGTTGGAATATATTTCATCAAAATTAAATGGTAGATTAAACCGCTCTAAAAGTTCATTAAAATGATCAAGAGAAAAATTCTCAAAAGATTTCTTCTGATTATTTTCTAATTTTTTACCATATTGGACAGTATAAATATTTACAACAGCTGGTATTAATGGTTCAACAATATCGGCAAAACTATTATAATTCCGTATCCCTGAAGATGATAGAGAAGGTTTTTCTACATTACTAGTTTCTATAGGAGTAGCTTTAACCTCGTTAGAGCTTTCAGCAAAAATATAATTTGTAAAAAATACTGTTAGTAAAAAAGGTTTTAATAATCTCAAAGTCATATATCTCACCCCAATATTTATTTACCTAAATTTAGATACTTTAACAATTCAGAATCTGGAGAAAGAACAAAAGAAGTATTATCCTTTTGCAAAGTATTTTTATACATTTCTAGAGATCCATAAAGTTTATAAAATTCTGGATCAATAGAATAAGCTTGATTATATATTTTTGCTGCTTCAGAGTCACCTTCACCTTTTATTATTTGCGCTTGCATATAAGCTTCTGCAAGTAATATTTTACTCTCTTTATCAGCCTTTGATCTTATACGAGCCGCCTCTTCTTGACCTTCTGCTCTTATTTGAGTTGCTTCTTTTTCACGAGCAGTTTGCATACGACTATAAATTGCTGCACTATTTTCCTTTGGTAAATCGGATCTTAAGATTCTTACATCTATTACATCAATACCAAAACTTTCAGCCTCCTTGTTAACCTGACTTAGAATATTTTGCATTATATCGGATCTCTCACTAGTAAGTAAACTAGTTAATGGAGCTCTACCAATAACCTTTCTCATCGAAGATTCTAAAATTTTATTGAGCCTGATTTTAACACCTTGATAATTATGAACGGTTTTATAAAACATTACCGGATCTATAATCTTAAACTTAGCAAAAGCATCTACTATAACCCTCTTTCCATCAGAAGCTGTTAATTCTTTTGCTTCAGCCTCTACATTTAAGATACGTTTATCAAAAAACTCTACATTCTGAATAAATGGAACTTTGATATTTAACCCTGGCTTTTCAATTGTTCTCATTGCTTCACCAAACTGGAACACTACTGCGGAGTTACGTTGATCCACAGTAAACAAAGCACTGGCTACTGCTAAAGCTAATCCAAATATTACAAAAGTTGTATAATATATTATTTTCATTTAGCACTACTCCTTAACTTTATTTTGTTGAATTGCCATATGAGGCAAAACTCCATTGGTACTCATAATAACTTTATTAGTGCCATTAAGGATATTTTCCACAGCTTCTAAATATAATCGATCCTTGGTTACCGATTTATTACCTGCATATTGCTTATAAACAGCAGAGAATCGACTAGCATTACCTTCTGCCTTTGATATTACTTCCTGCTTATAACCTTCAGCTTCTTGAACCATTTTAGCCGCCTCTCCCCGTGCTTTAGGTAAAATATCATTATTATATGATTGTGCTTGGTTTATTAAACGCTCCTTATCAGCCTTAGAAGTTTGAACATCTCTATAAGCATCCAATACTTCAGGTGGTGGCTCAGCTTTTAATAATTGTACTTTTTCTATATTAACACCTGCACTATAGTAGTCGAGAATTTTTTGAGTTAAGGTTGCAATTTTATCAGTAATTTCCTGTTTTTGATCAGATAATATAGAGGATATAGATGTATTACCTATAACTTCTCTTATTGCACTTTCAGCAGCAATTTTAACAGTATCTTCTGGATTTACTATATTAAAAATATATTGTTCTAAATTACTAATATGCCACATAACGTCACAATTTAAAGATACAATATTCTCATCTCCTGTAAGCATGTTACTTTCAGCTGCAACTAACTTAGTATTATCCACATTAGGATTAGATCTAAAACCACCAGATCTATAACCTATCTCAATTCTACGAGATTGGTTAACTTTCTCAATTATTACTTGCTCAAAAGGTAATGGAATATGATAATTTAAACCAGGAAAACCACTTCGTACAAATTTTCCAAAACGCATAACAGCTGCTTGCTCTCCTTCTTTTACCTCATAAATGCCAGATGCAAGCCAAATTCCAACCAACGCTAATAATACTAATAACGCTGTATTATAGTTGAAACTCAAGTTATTAAAGAAATCATTAAAATTAAAGTTATTTTTTTTTCTAGGTTTAGTAAAAATATTTTCTATTTTTTCATTTTCCTGACCGAAATCTTCCCAAGGAGATCTCGATAAAATTTGACCTTTATCAGACATATTTTATTATTGCCTTTAATTTAGTTAGCTATCGACAAGAGAATTTTAGTGTAGTATCATAACTTGTATATTACTGTGCGTCAAGTTGTTACTAGGTTACCTTAGTCTTACTATAATTATATGACATTTATTATCTAATTTTAAGCAATAAGTTAAATTTATTTTCCAAATTAAATCAATGATTGATAATATAAGCAAGCAGGAAATATTAAATAACATTGCTGACATCACCTTCAAGGATCAAACAAAATTAGTCGATGTTATCTCAGATATTATAATTAAAGATAGAGATATTGGCTTTGCTATTGATATTTCTGGTAAAAATCTTCAAGAAGTTGAAGAAATACGTAATAAAGCTATTAATAAACTTAATAAGATTAGCAACATTACTAAAGTAACTATAGTCCTTACAAACAGCAAAAATCCAGATAAAAAACCAACTAATATAAAACCTAAACACTTAATAAATGGTGTTAAAAAAGTAGTTTTAGTTGCTTCCGGTAAAGGAGGTGTAGGAAAATCTACTATAGCAGCTTTGATAGCAGAACAATTAAACCTTGAAGGTCATAAAGTAGGGATAGTTGATGCTGACATTTATGGACCATCTATTCCTCATATCTTTGGCGTTAAAGGTGTACCAGAAATAGTAAACAATAAAATGATCCCTTTAGTATCTAGAGATATTAAAATTATTTCTATAGGATTGCTTATTAGAGATTATTCTGCTGCTATCTGGCGTGGCCCAGTAGCAAGTAAAACAATTTATCAACTATTATCCCTAACTAACTGGGGAGAATTAGATTATCTAATTATTGATATGCCACCAGGTACTGGGGATATGCATTTAAGTATTTTAGAAAATTACTATTTAGATGGAGTAATAATAGTAACCACCCCTCAAAAAATAACTCAAATAGATGTTGTACGATCAATTGATTTGTATAAAAAGCTCAGTTTACCTATTTTAGGAATTATTGAGAATATGAGTAATTTATCTTCTTCTGCTTCTGAAAGCAATATTGAAAATTCTAAGAGTAATTTTGCTACGGAACATAATATACCTTTAATATGCAAAATTCCCATTGAACCAAAATTGTCATATAATTGTGATAACGGTCTTATTCTTACTGGTATAATTGATATGCCAATTAAAAATTTTATTTGATTATAACCATTATCTAATAATTAAGAGGAAATATGCCAGAATTTTTAAAAGCTATAGGACTATAATGGTAGCGAAAAACTGGACTACTAAAATTCTAGAATGAGATATAATTTTCAGATACAAAAGAGAAATTATATGTCCAAAAAAGCAAAACAATATAGTGCGGTAGAAAAAACAAAGATAGTTTTAGAAACAATAAAA
>JAJIYR010000155.1 GCA_020881085.1 Rickettsia endosymbiont of Bryobia graminum
TTAAAAAATTAACTATAAAGCAATTAAATAAAATAGAAGATTTTTTTTAACAATTTACCAAGAAAAATTCTTGGGTATAAAACACCAAATGAGCTATGGGAAGAAAATGCACAATTGGCTTAATTAATTCTAGAACTTACCCTTCTTCTTGTTGTAATATTTGTAAAAGTAGTCCATGATTGTAAAAAATATCAGCAGATGTTGGCGGTTCATTAATTGTTATTTTAAATATTCTAGAAGATAATTCTGATGGATTTGCAGGTTCTTCATTTACTGGGTCCCTTTCGTTGTGTAAAATTCTTAATGCTGTGCTAACATCTGGTAAGGAGTCCATAAGCATTTTCAATTTTCCAGTATCACGTTGTACAGAGCCTTTACTTCCTTCAAGGTGTAATTTAGCAACTGACCGTACATCATCATACTGAAATTCTGTAAGGGAAGTCTTTTTCTCAAGGCCTATATCAGTTGCGGTATATGTTGGATCTAATAGTTTATTTAATAAAGCTACTGGTAAGTCATTATAATATTCTGGAATTGCTTGTTCTTGTAGCAATGCAGTAACAGAAGCGGTGTCCGAATTTGTTTCTTTTTTACGATGGTTTACTGCATGAACAACTCTTTCTTTAAGAGAATCCGGTTCCGCTAATAAATTATGTAGAGATCTTATAGTCTCTACATTAGCTGTAAAAGTAACGTCTTGATTATCGACTACAGTAACCTTTATTTCAGAATCCTTGATTATAGTTTTTAAAAATAACTCCCATGTTTGTTTCGTGGTAAAATGTAATGGCATAAATACTCCTTATATTATAAAGATATTAACGTTTCTGAGGGCTGTATAATCTATAATAATAAGGAAATCAAGGAAGATTCGTTGGTTATTATAGAGAATGTCTAATAACCAACAATATTAGTCTGACAATGCTCTTAATTCTCTGGTAGCAATATTTCCCTTTTACCACCATGATTTTGGGGGGAAATAACGCCTTTTTGTTCCATTTTTTCTACTATAGTAGCAGCTTTATTATAACCAATTCTCAAACATCTTTGGATATAGCTAATTGACACTTTTCTTTCAGTTTGCACTATTTGTAAAGCTTTCTTATAGAGTGATTCATCGCTTGTATCATCGCTAGCAAAATTGTCAATATTATCTTCATCGTCTTCTAATTGTTGAGTAACGGCTGAGATATATTCTGGTGTTCCAGTAGATCTTAGATAATCAGTAATTTTTTCTACTTCTCTATCATCAACAAATGGTCCATGTACTCTGGTAATTTTTGAAGCATTGCCCATATATAACATATCTCCCATACCAAGAAGTTGTTCTGAGCCTTGTTCACCAAGAATAGTTCTACTATCAATTTTAGAAGTTACTTTGAAGCTTATTCGGCTTGGAAAGTTAGCTTTAATTACTCCAGTAATCACATCAACGGATGGTCTTTGAGTGGCCATGATAATATGAATTCCTGCAGCTCTAGCCATTTGGGCTAGTCGTTGTATAGATATTTCAATATCTTTGCCAGCTACTAGCATTAAATCAGCCATTTCATCAACAATTACTACAATGAAAGGTAATTTTTTCATTGTTATGCTAATCGTTTCATAGATAGGTTTACCGGTTTCAGGATCAAATCCTGTTTGAACATTACGTTCCAATATTTTTCCTGATGCTATAGCTTCTGAAATTTTACTATTATAGCCAGTAATATTTCTAACACCAATATTAGACATTGCCCTATAGCGATTTTCCATTTCTTTTACAGCCCATTTAAGAGCTACTACAGCTTTGCTTGGTTCAGTAACAACTGGAGTTAAGAGATGAGGTATCCCATCGTAAGAAGAGAGTTCTAGCATTTTAGGGTCAATCATTATCAAACGACACTCTTCTGGAGTATAACGGTATAATAAAGAAATAATCATAGCGTTAATAGCTACTGATTTACCTGAACCTGTTGTACCTGCGACAAGTAAATGAGGCATCTTTGCTAAATCTGCTACAAAAGGTTTGCCCGCTAAGTTTTTACCTAAAATTAGAGGTAAAGAAATATTCTTATCTTGATATTCAACTGTTTCGATTAATTCTCTTAAACAGAAAAATGCCCGTTGTTTATTTGGTAGTTCTATACCTAAGACGTTTCTACCAGGTATTACTGCTATTCTAGTTGATATTGCTGATAATGATCTTGCTATATCATCAGATAGACCGATAATTCGAGAAGATTTTGTGCCAGCTGCTGGTTCAAATTCATACATAGTAACGACAGGTCCTTGACTAATGTTAATAATTTGACCTTTAACGCCAAAATCACCAAGAACGGTTAATAGCATTTGAGAGTTGTGTTGTAACTCTGCAGCAGTCTCTATTTTTATATTTTGTATGTTAGCTTCTTTTAATAATTCAACAGGTGGTAGATGCTCTGTGGTATATTTTTCTTTTGGTAAAGGAAGATGTTGCTTAACAAAAGGGGATTTGATACTAACATTTCTTTCTTCTGCTCCCGGCGCTTGTCTTATGGGTAGGGGCTTGTTTTCTTTAGTTGGAATAGAAATATTAGATATATTCGGTAAATTAGGAAAAGATATAATATTATTAGAGAATATTAATTTATATGTTTTTACTATTAGGTTCCATAGAGTAGAGAATTTTATTTCTAATAATAAAATTAATGAGATAATAGAATTTATTATTAATAAATAATAAATTCTATTATCTAATTCCATAATTAATGGATAAAGGAGAGAGCCGATAGTTCCTCCAGCTCCTGCTGGTAAATAATTTATTCTTATATTAGCACAGACAATAGATAATGAAAGAATAGTCATTATCATTATAGAAAATTTGCTAAATATGCCTTTTGGTTCTAAACGCCAAATACTTAAAGACCAAAAAATACAACAGATTGGTACAATAAGGAATGCTAAACCAAAAATTTGATAGCAAATATCTGCAAAATAAGAACCAAAATAACTTAATATATTGGTTGGTTCTTTATCAGTAATAGAATTATAAGACGGGTCATCAGGGTTATATGTTGCTAGTAATAAAGCAAGAGAACATCCAAAGATCATTAATATACTAGATTGTACCCTATTATTAGTAAAAATTTTATTTATATAATATAACACTAATGCCCCTTAAATTTACTATATTCTTTAACATTATCTTTAGGTATTATAGCATAAATTACTACCTAGCTATTAACAATATTTCTGATCTTTACTATGATCTTTCAAATGCCTGAATATCAATAAGTTACAGTAAATTCTTGAAAATCCTTTAAAAAAAATAGCTATTTTAGTGCTAAAAAAGTAATTTTATACACTTATATACTGTTCATAAATGAAGGGTTGCAAAGATAGGAGAGCTATTGTAGAGTTTAGGACATTGTGAGTAAGAATGTATTGACAGAAGAACAAAGAGAGAAGTTGAAGGAACGTCATAAGACAGAACGAGACGGACGCATAG
>JAJIYR010000156.1 GCA_020881085.1 Rickettsia endosymbiont of Bryobia graminum
ATTGTCATTGTTCCTTCTTTGTATTTATTTATTACTTTGTTCCTTAAATCTTGGCTATATGCTCGCATAAATCATTATCTAACTTTTTAAACTATTCTTATACAGCACTTATCATAATAGTTCAATCGGGTTAGATATATAATAAGGAGTTGTTTTTCCAACGCCATGCTGAACTTGTTTCAGCATCTAAGATCCCATAACAAGTTGGGGATGACTTAATATGTATTTTACGCTAATTCTTTAAATTTAACGAGTATATCTCAACTTTTAATCTTGACATATTGATCTAGTATATAGATAATGTCACTATCATTCAATAATCTTTATTTGCGCTGAAGGGGGTAATTAAAAGTGATAATAGTTTATGTTCATGCAGGAAATGTCCATAATGCCAGAAATAATAACTCCATAAGCGGTGAGCAAGAAATTAAAAATCTTAAGAGAAAAATGCAGAGAGAACTTGTTTATCGTGCGATGAAGATGCAACGCTTCCATGAGCCTGATTCAGTAAAACGTCTTAGAAAAAAACAAGAAACTGCAAGAAGAATAAAGAAGTTTGCTCGTAAAAAATACATGAACGACTAATACAACTTTAATTTAGGGTAAAATTCTTTTACCCTAAGTTTTTCTTTTTCCTACCAATTACCAACATGTCTTCTTTCTTTAATTATGATCCCAATAATAAATCTGCTATTCTTGGCTTAAAAATTAAAGCAAATGCAAAATTCAATGAGATAGGTCATTTTATTTCTATTAATAATAAGCACTACTTAAAATTATCTATAAAAGCAGTACCAGAAAATGGTAAAGCTAATGAAGCTATTATCAATTTCCTCTCTGAAAAATGGCAAGTTAATAAAAAGGATTTGAAAATTATTTTCGGTCATACTAATAACCTTAAGCTATTAGAGATAAAAAATATTAGCTTAGACTATTTAAATTCTCATTTATAACATTATATAAAATGATAACAAACGAATACTACGAATATTACCATTCATAGTTTAGATTAACAAATTAGGATTGCAAAAATATGACTCAAGAAAAAAAGAAATTTGATGCCGAAGTAGGAAAAATTTTAAATTTAATGATTCACTCTCTTTATAGTAATAAAGAAATTTTTATGCGTGAATTAATCTCAAATAGCTCAGATGCTTGCGATAAATTACGATATTTATCTATCAATGAACCAAAATTGATTGAAAATGATCCAGTATTTAAAATTACCGTCAAAGTTTATAAAGAGAAAAAGCAAATTATCATTAGAGATAATGGTATAGGCATGAATAAAGAAGATCTAATAGATAATTTAGGAACTATCGCTAGGTCTGGTACTGGAAATTTTTTACAAAATCTTTCAGGGGATGCTAAAAAAGATAATATGCTAATAGGTCAATTTGGCGTTGGTTTTTACTCCGCCTTTATGGTCGCTGATACTATTATAGTTAATTCTAAAAAAGCTGGAGATTCAAAGGCCTATACTTGGCAATCTGATGGGTTAGGTGAGTATATTATTGGAGATTTTGATGGTGATTTTACCAGAGGAACTGAAGTAATATTACATGTTAAAGCAGAAGAAGAAAGCTATGTTGATCATTTTAGATTAAAACATATTGTCAAAAGCTATTCAGACCACGTAGTAGTTCCGATATATTTCATCGAAGAAACTACTAATAATGAAATACAACTTAATTCTGGTTCAGCATTATGGGCTAGACCTAAATCAGAATTAACCGACGAACAATATAAAGAATTTTACAAGACGTTATCTTACTCTGTTGATGATCCTTGGTTAACTATTCATAATAAAAATGAAGGTATAGTTGAATTTACTAATCTGTTATTTATTCCATCAACTAAAACTTATGATTTATTTCACCCAGATCGTAAGAGAAGAGTAAAATTATACATTAAACGTGTATTTATTTCTGATGAAAATATTGATTTAATACCATCTTATTTAAGATTTTTAAGAGGAGTAGTAGATTCAGAGGATTTACCTTTAAACATCAGCCGTGAATCTCTGCAACATAATAATACGTTAGAAAAAATCAAATCTGCTATTACTAAAAAAGTTTTAGGGGAATTAAAAAAGAAAAAAGATGAATCTATAGAGGAATATAGTAAATTTTGGGCTAATTTCGGCGCTGCTTTAAAAGAAGGATTATGCGAAGCAACTTCCGATCATGATAAACTACTTGAAACATGTATATTTAGAAGTAGTCTGCATGGTAAAATGATTAGTCTTGACGATTATATTAATAACTTCCAAGAAGGACAGGATACCATATATTATCTTAGCGGAGACGATCCAGCAAAATTACTTTCCAGTCCACAAATAGAAGGTTTCTTAAATAAAAATATTGATGTATTGCTCTTTACCGATACAGTAGATGATTTCTGGGTCAATGTTAATCATAATTATAAGGGGCATGCTATCAAATCAGTTACCAGAAGTGATATCGATCTGGAAAAATCAAGCGAAAATCCAGAATCTACTGAAGGTGAAAAAGCAAGTGATGATCATTCAAAATTAATAGAGTATTTTAAAGGAATATTAGGAGATCAAGTAAAGGAAGTAAGGATTTCTAAAAAACTTACTTCTAGCCCTGCTTGCCTTGCTGTAGGTGATGGAGCTATGGATATTCGTATGGAAAGATTCTTAATAGAACAAAAACAACTAATGTCAGCTTCAGCAAAAATACTAGAACTAAATCCTAAACATAAAATTATTGAAAAAATTAACCATGATCTCAACTCAGATACTCAAAATAATGTTAATGAGGAATTAGTAAGATTAATTTATGATCAATCTTGTATTTTAGAAGGCGAACCAGTAACAGATACTGGAGCTTTTGCCAAAAGACTTAATGACATTATTCAAAGGGCTATATTATAAAATAGTTATAGTAGCAAGCTGGTGAGAAGGATAATAAACTCTATTAAGAGAATATGGACTAAATTATTAGCCCATATTCTCTTTCTAAGCAGAGTATTTTTAATAATTTAGGAAAACTAAAATCTCTTACTTATTGACAATTCTTTAGACTTCTCATTCACTTAATCCTAATAAAATTGTATTATCATCAAGGTGATTAAAATTTTGATCTAAAGATAGTGTTTGAAAATTAAGGTCAGTAGATAAAGTATGGTCTACTATATCATTATTATTTATATCTTCTTCATAATAAAAAGTTTGTTTTATTTCATCTATTTTTTTATTAATTTCTAAAATATTACATTTTTTCAAAAAAGGAGTACTCTTAAAATTTATTTCCGTTAATCCATTTGAAGTTAAGGAAATTTTGGAACCTAAAATTGAAGTCAAAGATTCTGAAATAAGATCTTTGCAATTATTCGCTTCTCCTATTAATTTAATTTTTAGACAAAATCCACCTTTTCGGTTTTCTACCCACATATTTACTTTATTATTATCCACATTAACTTTAGCCGGAAGGGTAAATTCCATTTTTAAGCTTAAATTTGGATTTTGTATAGCTATATAACTGTTCGTAAATGAAGGGTTGCAAAGATAGGAGAGCTATTGTAGAGTTTAGGACATTGTGAGTAAGAATGTATTGACAGAAGAACAAAGAGAGAAGTTGAAAGGACGTCATAAAACAAAACGAGACGGACGCCTCGGTGATCGTATTAAGGCAGTTTTGATGTATGACGCTGGGTATAGTAATGTAGAGATTGCTAAGGTACTACTCTTGAGCCACGAAGCGATAAGAAAACATATTATTGATTATCAATAATCCAATAAGCTTAATAATGACAATGGGTGTAGCGCAAGCAAATTAAGTGATGGTGAGAAGACAGAATTAGTGAGTCACCTAGAATCAAATAATTATGTTTATGCTAAAATTATTATGCATGACAATGTGAACTAATATGGTGTAACATATACGATAACGGGAGTAAAAAAATTACTATACAAACTGGGATTTGTTTACAAGAAGCCGAAAATAGTACCGTCTAAGCTAGATTTTGACAAGCAAGAATTATTTAAGTTAAACTACAGTTTGCTAAAAGGGAATCTCAGAGATAAGGAAGCCATATATT
>JAJIYR010000157.1 GCA_020881085.1 Rickettsia endosymbiont of Bryobia graminum
GCATTTGATCGAGAACTTTTTTGCAAAACTAAAGCAATATAGAGCAATCGCAACACGATATGACAAAACCTCTCAAAACTTTTTGGGGGCTATTTATATGGCTGCCACGGTAATTTGGCTCAATTGATCACACGCCCTAATAGTTACGTTTCAACACCATATGAATTTTATTTTAAAAGATGCTAAGGATTATGCTGATACAGCAGCCATGCAGTACGGCATTGTTGAATAAATAGAATAAATTGCCCCTAACAACAAAACATTAACAAAATTTAACTAATTTTTCTCTTGTTTTATTTTTAAATTTTATTATTTTTAAATTTCATTATAGTGCCAAGCTAACTTTGCCGTAAAGCGGTAAGAGGTTGCGGTTTTAAACGGAAAAATAGTTTTTTGTTAATTAAACTTATGAAATATTAATAAAAATATGGAGAATAATATATGGCTAAATCTAGAATAGGAACTCTTAGTAGATCAAAATCACCTTCGACTTTAACAAAGTCTGGATCTTCTATAGCGTCATTTGCCAGTGACTCATTATCTACATTATCAGGAGATACTATTGATGGTGGAACAAAGTATATAAAGATGAAGAGTGAAAAGTTGCAGGAATTATTTTCAGATAACCAAGAATCAATTACTGCTGCTTTAGATGAAGCTAACAATAATCTTGCAAAATGTGGTAAGTTAATAAAAAAAGCACTAAAACTTACTATACCATCAGACGCAAAAGCTTATTTTATGGCTCTAGATATAGTTTATGAAATTCAAGATGGCAAAAACGTGAAGTTTAAGACTTTCGATCCTCTTAGAATTATTGCTAATAAAGAGGATCGTACGTCTATTGTACATTTAAAGTCATTTAAAATGGCATTAGATCATATTAGCAAAATACCATTGAAAGATACAAAAAATAATATTGATGCTTTAAAGATTTTAGTAGAAAAGGAGATAGAAGATATTATTGCAAAATTTATCGAAAAGAATATAGACACTATAGAAGAATATAACAAATATAAAGAAGAAATTAAGAAATTAGGGGAAGGATATTTTAACGGTCAAGAATATTCTGAATTTAATAAGAAATTCATAGATTTAGCAATAAAATTTGCAGATTATACTACTGCTGCTGAGTATATGATAGGAGTCTGTAACAAAAATGATGATTATGCTAGTGTTATCCAGTTGCTAAAAACACTAAAGGAAATAGGAACTATAGGTAAAACCCTAGAAGCTAAACAGAAATTGTTTAAGGCAGCTAGAGAGATTTTGAAAAAAATTACAAAGGAAGATGAGCCAGAAAACCAAAAAGCAGAAACTGATTATTATAAATTTCTGGTAAATTATACAAAGATATCTTTTGACGACGAGGCTATTGGCAAATTAATGGTTAAAGCTTCGAATAGGCTTGAAGTGTTTACTGAAGTTGATGATATTAAGCCATTAATTTATATGGCTGAAAAATATAATGGGGAAGATATTGGTAATAACGCGTTTAATCAAGTTGCTAGAGTAATATATAAAAAAGACCTTCAAAAGGCTGTTGAAGATAATAAATATACAAGTGATATTCTTCTTCAAGTTGGAATACATGCTTACAACGATGGTAAATTTCAAGAAGCTGTAGGGCTTTTTAACAATGTTGCTAAATCTAATGGAATAAAAGGAGCCACCGCAGCTTTATGGCATGCAAAAGTAATTATGAGAAATTTTGATAGTTTACATCCAAACGAAACAGGCGATGTTAAGGAAAAACTTATAAAAGATATATTAAAATCTGCTATAGGAAAGTCTCCAAATATTTATATAGAATCAAACAAATTAGAAACTTTAGTGCCTTTAATTAAAGTTTACTGTGAAAAGAAAATGGTTACTCAATTCAGAAATACATTAGAAAAATGTTATGAATTAGTAAACAATCCAGTTAATGCTGAATGGGATCAGGATAAATTAACATCAACATTAATGGATTTTGCTAAATGGACAAGAAAATCAGGCAAATTAGATGATGCAACGATGATTTTTGATGCTATCGGCAAGACATCAATACCACTTAGTGTGCAATTAGAAATAAAGAGGGAATTAGAGAATATCAAAGAAGTAAAAGAAGCAAAAGAGTCTTTATCAAAATCAGATCCAATGGACAAGTTGGAGCAAAAATATAAAGAAGATTTAGCTAAACATTCAAAAGAGTATTATGCAGGCTACAAGAAATATAGAGAGGATTTTCTTGAAAAGAAATTAGGTATTGATCAAGCTAAATATCAGGCGCAAGTTGACCGTAATAATGATAAATATTTAAGTGAACAACAAAATATGCAACAGGCATATGTTAAAAAAGTACATACTTATCAACACTATGAACATATAATTACAACTTTTTGCCCTCTGGAGGCACATGATGATGTAGGCGCTATTGGTGTTCATCATGATGCTATGTAATCTTGGTTTCAAGAACTAGCAATTGCATACAAGTGTAATGTAGCTATAGTTTGCAGCATTGTTGAATAAATATTTATATTATTTTACTAGACAGGTAATATATAGGTATTACAATTGTAATACCTATATATTACCTGGAGATTATATATGTCATCTAAAATTCTTCATCTAGACTCTAAAGGTTTTTCTCTCATACTTACTTATCTTACAAGCTATCTTTGAAAGATGGCGTAATCTATTGATATTCCTCTAATACTAGCTATTTCCTCTAAGTCCCTATAACTCAAGGAAAATCTACACTTAATAGACAAATAATATTATTATTTCAGGGAATAAGCAGAAGCCTTTAAAATATTTATATAATTTAGGCATATGGGCAGGAGAATATTTATTCTTCTTTACTCTCCTATCTACTCAATGTTCTCTATCTTTCCAAGCCATTTTACTCATTGACTTATTCAAATTCGATTGATCCAAAATGCACTACCCTAAATTCTCAATGATAAACTCTTGGATTTTTAATAAATCATACCAAGTAGTTTTTTTCTGCATTGGTTGCCTTAGTAAATAAGCAGGATGGAAAATAGCTGTTGTTTGAATTGGATTAGTGAGATATTGATTATTATACAAATAATATTCCTGTCTAATTTTACTAATACCAGCATTTTTGCCAAGTAGACTAGTTGCAGCAACATTCCCTATTAAAACTATTAACTTAGGGTTTATTAATGCAATATGCTTTTCTACAAAAGGTCGACAAATATCTATCTCTTCTTGAGTTGGTTGGCGATTAGCAGGAGGTCTCCAAAAAACCGTATTAGTAATATAGGCATTATCTTTCCTAGAAATATTTATAGAAGCCAAAATATTATCTAGTAACTTTCCACTTTCACCACAAAAAGGTATCCCCTGAAAATCTTCATTACTTCCTGGTGCCTCACCGATAAACATAATTGGACTTCGTGGATTGCCATCTGAAAATACGGTGTTAGTTGCTAATTTCTTTAAACCGCACCCATTAAAATTCATTAAGGAATTTCTTAAATCTTCAAGAGTTTTCGCTGAATCTGCTAAAGTTCTTGCAAGTTTTACAGCAGAATTATTATCTTCCATGGTTTTTACATTATTAGAATCTTTCAAAGATTGACCCATGTTATTTTTCTCTTCATTCTTTAATTTATTTTGATATAATGATGGTTCTACTGATTGGTTATTTTTAATATTAGAACTAACGAATATTTTATTATCTTTCCTACTGGATTTAGAAAGATAATATTCTATGCCAATTGCTTGCAACCACTTAAGTTGGTTGATTTTTCCTATGTACATCTTAAATTATATATAAAAATTCTTAAATGATTAAACAATATACTATACCGCAAAACTTAGCTGGCGCTAGACTTGATAAAGCTTTGGTATACCTTATTAATAAATCATCTCGAAGCCAGATTCAACGAATTATAAACAATTATCAAGTGAAAGTTAATAGTTTAATTATTTCTGATTCCAACTTTCAGGTCAAGGAGAATGATATTATTATAGTAGATTTTAAAGACCCTACTCCTCTAACAATGCAAGAAGCTAATATTGAACTTGATATTTTTTATGAAGATACAGATTTAATAGTAATTAATAAAGCTGCTGGTATGACAGTACATCCAGGTAGCGGCAATCATCAAGATACTCTAGTCAATGCCTTGTTATATCATACAAAATTTTTATCTAACATAGGTGGTCTAGAAAGACCAGGGGTGGTTCATCGCTTAGATAAAGATACATCTGGGCTTATGGTAATCGCCAAGAATAATTTTGCTCATGTAAATCTTGCCAAACAAATTGAAAGTCGTAACCTTACAAGAAAATATAAAGCGTTAGTTTGGGGAATAATGAATCCAGCAGCTGGAACTATTAGAAATAATATCGGGCGTAGTAGAATAGATAGACAAAAAATGACTATATTAAAATTTGGTGGCAAAGAAGCTATTACTAATTACAAAACGGAAGAAGTATTTTTTAATGGTTTAATCAGTATAGTAGAATGTAAACTTACTACTGGTCGCACTCATCAGATTAGAGTTCAATTGAGCCATTTACAACATTCTGTAGTAGGAGATCAAACTTATGGTAATAATAATAGAAAACTTACTCAAGCTCCTGATATAGTAAAGCAAAAACTACTAAAGTTAAAAAGACAGGCTTTACATTCTTGGTATATAAGTTTTACTCATCCTATAACTAGCAAGCTATTAGAATTTGAATCTCCTTTACCTAAAGATATTATAGAAATAATTTCATGAATATAAAAGAAGCTTTAGTTAAGGCTGCCTCTAAATTACAATCTAGTTATATTTCATCGCCAAATCTAGAAGCAAGAATATTATTAGAGCATGCAACTAAAAAACCAATAGAATATTTATTAGCGAGATCTGATGAAGAATTACCAATTAAACAACAAATTATTTTTGAGGAATTAATCAATCGCCGCCTTTCTTTAGAACCGATAGCATATATTACTGGTATTAAAGAGTTTTACGGTCATGAATTTGTTGTAAATAATAATGTACTAATCCCTAGACAAGATACTGAAATTCTAATTAAAGCTATTTTAGATAATAGTAAAACAAATTCTGCCATAAGAATACTAGATCTAGGAACTGGTAGCGGTTGTATCACAATTAGTCTATTATTAGAGATGCCTAAGGCTAGAGCAATAGCTACTGATATCAGTAATGAAGTTATAATCATTGCTACTCAGAATTCTACAAAGCATGGGGTTCTAGACAGGTTACAAATAATTAATAGTCATTGGTTTGAAAGCCTAGAAGATCAAAAATTTGATATTATTGTAAGCAATCCACCGTATATTTCTAAAAAAGAAGTAGATTATATTACTCCTGAAACTCTCAAATACGAACCAAACCTTGCTTTATTTGCTCAAGATAATGGTTTAGCTGCATATTATTCAATAGCTAAAGAGGCCAAAAAATTCTTAAAAAATGATGGAAAATTATTTCTAGAAATTGGTTTTAACCAATCAACAGCAGTTAAAGAAATTTTTAGCGCTTATAATTATATATTTAACCAAGCCTATAAAGATTTAGCAGAATATGATAGGGTCTTGTTGTTTTCTTATTGAAGCACGGAATAGCCCTAAGACAACGACTGAACATTGTCAAATTACTAATAGAAGGCTATTTTTAGATTTCCACGTTCACATTACATACTAGATATCACTAGATTCAAATCCTTCACCACTAAATTACACTCACTTAGCTTAATAGTATTTTCGTAACCAATTCTGTAAAAAGTGAAAATATTTTCATTGAATAAAATACCATTTTCATATTAACTAAAGACAATTAATAAGGAGAAAAAGAATGTTTGTTAAAAATTTAATATTACTAGGTTTTGCTGCATTGGGTCAAATGTCTTATGGATATCGTATGTCTAACAATACAGTTGAAAAAGATGAAAGTGATAATGCGGTTGGAATTAATCCTCAAAATACAACGATGGCACCTAATCTTCTTTGGACTTTACCTAGGGAGCAAGGAGTAAGATAACGCGCTCTCACACCGGAAACACTTGCGATGGTAACAGATTTGTTAAACCCTGAATCGTTATTGGTAAAAGAATTTAACCAAACTATGGAAGAACACCCCACATGGTACAATAGATCTATACCGTCTAAGCCTACTCCTAGTATGTTGCAAAAGATTTTTACTATTGTTCGAGGTGAAACAACTAAAGAGGCAAACACACTACAAAATACCACATCAGAAGTACCAGTATTAAGTAGAAAATCAAAATGCCTAGAGCATGATCAGCAGGAGGAGACAAAGAAAGAGGAAATAGGAAGAGCGCCAGAAATAGAACAATCAAAAGAAAAGACTCTAGAAATTAAAAAGGCAGAAGAACAACTCATGGAATGCACAAAGTGGTTCGAAGGGTCTGTCAGATTCTTTGATGCTGTTGCACTAAGTGTGTAAATTTCTAGGATAGGTTATATTAACAATAATATAATTTATCAGGAATAACATGAGTAACACTAACCAAGAGAAGATAAAGCAAGCAGTAGATTTGCTAGTAGATAAAGATACTGATTTAACGAGTTTTTTTGCCAAAGACGGGATGTTAAAGCAGTTAACTAAGAATATATTTGAAAGAGCCTTAAAAGCTGAG
>JAJIYR010000158.1 GCA_020881085.1 Rickettsia endosymbiont of Bryobia graminum
GCGTAACAACAATAGTAACAACACTGAGAAGTGTTACAGTTCGTCAAATATTTAGACAATATCCGACGGCCAAGAAACAATGAGGGGGCGGAGAATGTTGGACTGATGGAGATGTGACGGGTACGGTAGGGAAGCAGGGAAATGAGAATATGCTCGGAAAATACGTAAAAAACCTAGGCAAGCAATATAAGAAACTGCATGTGGATCATCAGCTAGCTTTCTTCTAAAATACCCCGCTGCTTGCGGCGGGGATTACTTTTATCAATATTTACAGAGTTTAATATAGAGATTATTTCTTCTTTTATTTGAGCAAGCCCATCTTTTGTATTCGCTTCATATCTGGCAGTAATTTTTGCTTCTGTATTAGAAGATCGAATTAACCACCAACCAATTTCTGAAGTTACTCTTACACCATCTATATCAATAAAACTAATATGCCTTTCTTTTAATTTTTGCTTAATTTCTTCAATAACAATAAATTTAATTTCTTCTGCGATATGGATAGATATTTCTATTACGTTAGAATTTTGAGGTACTTCTTCAAGTATTTCATCTAAAGTTTTATCAGACCTAGTTAATAAATCAAGAAGGCGAAGGGCTGCATAAATTCCATCATCATAGCCATAATATTTATCGGCAAAAAATATATGACCACTAATTTCTCCAGCAAGTAGAGCATTTGTTTCTCTTAATTTATCTTTAATA
Organism: Rickettsia endosymbiont of Bryobia graminum; assembly: GCA_020881085.1. GTDB lineage: Bacteria > Pseudomonadota > Alphaproteobacteria > Rickettsiales > Rickettsiaceae > Tisiphia. Next base: position 706 of record JAJIYR010000158.1, read on the forward strand.
TAAGAATGTCCTGTTTTCCATAGAATAGGATCCCCCCCCCAATCTTTAATGTAATTAAGTGTAGATGCACTGGTTTTTATATCAGTAATAATAGTAGCACCTGGATTAGTAGTAATTATATCTCGAGCAAAAATAGCAAGAATTTGTTCTCCAAAAACCACTTGTCCCTTTGAGCTAATAATTGCTATACGATCTGCATCTCCATCAAAAGCAATACCAATATCACAATTTTTAGTTTTAACTAATTTAATCAATTGATTAAGATTATTTAAAATAGTTGGATCAGGGTGATGATTAGGAAAATTACCATCAATGTGAGAATTAATCAGAAAATTTTGATTGGGTAATTTTTCTTTTAATAATTCAGTAATATTGCCAGCTGCTCCATTTGCTGGATCCCATGCAACTTTTAATTTGGGATTTATAGCTATATCTTGTAAAATTTTTTCAAGATATTTAGTAGTAAGATCAAATTGTTTGATATTTATGGGTTCTATAAACCCATTTGGCATGTTAGAAAAATCGCTGCGAATTATTATATTTAATAAATCTTGTATTTGTTCATCGTAAAATGGTAAACCATCTGCTATCATCTTAAAACCATTATCATCTTTAGGATTATGTGATCCTGTAATCATTATACTAGCTTTAGGTTTTAATATTTTATCAGCAAAATACAAAATGGGAGATGGGGCTATTCCTATATTAATAACTTCTCCACCGGCATCGATAATACCATTAACCAAAGCTATATATAGAGTAGGAGAACTTAATCTCCCATCTCTTCCTACACATATAATATTATTATTAGGTATAATATGCATCTTAGCAAAGCAGAAGCCAATTTTATAAGCTATAATTTGATTAAGATCAGAAAGGCTATTTCCTCGTATATCATATGATTTAAAAATTGTTCTATTTATTTTTATTGTCATTATAATTATGCGTTTATAGATAATAATTGTGAAAGATTATAAATGAAAATTTTAGCATTTGATACTGCAAATAATAGCGCCTCTGTAGCGATTTCGGAAAATAATATTGTTTTAGCTTATATAGAAGAATTACGTCCTTCTATGCAAGCTGAAAATATAGTCCCAATGATTGAAGATGCTTTAAGAATAGCAAAACTCTCTTATAATGATTTAGATTATTTGGCTGTTACAACTGGGCCAGGAAGTTTTACAGGCATTAGGATAGGCTTATCCGTGGCAAAAGCTTTAATATTTAGTACAAATATTAAAGCTGCTCCTATTTCAAATTTTGAAATAGCTTATTTTAGAGCAAGTTCTCAGGTAAAAAACTATAGTAAGATATTTATTTTTCTTAATGCTTACAGAGAGCAGTTATATAGCCAAGTATTTGACTCAAATGGAATGGCATCAGATCCATTACTTATAAATTATGTACAAGCTCTAGATTTAATGAACCAAGAAGTAGGTATTAAAGTGTGTGCTGGTAGTGGGGTAGAGTTTATATACGATAAAATCAAAGATAAAGAAGATATAGTAATATTACCTCGTTGTAGTAAGGTAAAAGCATTATATATGTGTTGGCATATAGTAAATAAATTAGCTAACAAACAAGGTGTATCTAGTAATATTGAGCCGCTCTATATTAGACCGGCTGATGCCAAGATTATTTAAATTATAACATCCTTAATCTGCAATTGAATAGTATGGCGTTCATGCCAGCTATTCACCTTCAGACTACCTATTACAGAAAGAGTATATGATTTAATATTTAATAAAATATTCTCAATAGGCGTAGCAACCGCATTAAAAGCAATAGCATTAATAGTTTTACTACCAAAAGCTGATCTAGAAGGAGCAAGCAAGCATCTAATATGTTTATTGCCAACTATATCAGCTTTTAATACCCAAAGATCTTCAAACTTAAATAATGGTTCAGGGTTTCCCTGTCCAAAAGGTTCTAGTTTTGCTAATTCATCCATTAACTGCATATTAATACTATTTGTTGTCAAATCTAAATCATATTCTTCCTGATTTAGTTCACAATTATTTTTTAAATCTTCAGCAAAAGCTTCATTTAAAAATTTTTGTAATTCTTCTAATTTTTCTTCTAAAACAGTAAAACCAGCAGCCATTGCATGCCCTCCTCCTGCTACTAGTAAATCTTTATTCTTAGCATTTAGAATTTTATTACCAAAATCAATATTTTTAACAGACCTACACGAAGCTTTACCTATCCTATCATTTAAAGCAATAACTGCTACTGGCTTATTAAATTTTTCCTTTAACCTACCAGCTACAATACCAATAACTCCAGGGTGCCAATTTTTTCCCACTATAAACAATAAATTATTATTTTCTTGTGATTTAGCCATCTCTATAGCTTCATCAATCATTACTAATTCTAAGACTTTCCGCTCATTATTATGCTTTTCTAACTCTAAAGCTAATTCGTTTGCCTCTCGATTGCAAGTAGTGGATAATAAATTTGCTCCTAAACTAGACTTCCCTACTCTACCTCCAGCATTTATTCTAGGACCTAAAATAAAACCTAAATGATAACAATTTGGCTTCTCATTAAGTCCAGCGGTATCAGACAAAATTTTCATTCCTAAATTTCTTCTTTGCTGCATTATTTTTAAACCTTGCGATACAAAAGCTCGGTTTAATTTAATAAGCTTCATAACATCACATACAGTACCAAGAGCTACTAAATCCAAATATTGCATTAAATTCGGGGGGGTTTTATCATTAAAAAAACCTTGTTTCCTTAAATTAGATAGTAAGGCTGTAGCAAATAAAAAAGAAACACCCACTGCAGCTAAATATTTATATTCACTTGTTTCATCTATTCGGTTAGGATTAACTACAGCTACCGCATCTGGTAAATTATCGCTACTAATATGATGGTCTATAACTATTACATCAAGCCCAACCTGTTTAGCATACCTTAAAGCTTCATGAGCCATTGCTCCACAATCTACTGTAATTAATAAACAAGTACCATTATCTTTAATTTTTTGCATAGCGTAAATTGAAGGACCATAACCTTCAGCAATCCGATCAGGAACATAAATATCAACAACTTGCCCTAAATCCCTAAAAACATTTTTTAATAAAGAAGATGAGGTTGCTCCATCAACATCATAGTCAGCAAAAATACAAATTTTTTGATTGTTTAAAATAGCTTCTATTGTTCTCTCTACCGCTTTTCTCATATCAAGCAAGTGAAACGGATCAGGTAGTAAATTTTTTAATTTTGGGGATATAAAATCTAAAGCCTGATCTATAGAATCTATGCGAGAAAGTAAAATTTTTGCTAAAAAATCACTAATTCCTACAGCTCTAGAAAGTTCTAATACATAATGCTCATTAGAAACTTTTTGCTGCCAAATCTTGCCATTAACGGAAGCTTTATTTTCTTGAAAAATCACTTTATAAAACCGTAATATATTTTATTCATAATATAATGCTTAAGATAATTTAAAAACCAGAATTAAATTTTATCAAGAATTTACTATAACCTATTGATATACATGCTAAAAGTTTGTTTATTATCGAAATAAGTAGCTATAATAGCTACTACAAAAATAATTTTTTACACTTTAGCTTCTAAGACTCATTGCTATTAGCTCTTCAAGGCGGAATTTTGGTGAATTTTAATATCACTTTTTACAGTATCAATTTTATTAACAATTGCTGATAAGGATTCAGAATTACTATTACGCCCTCAAACGTATTTTAAGCTTTATTAGATGCTGAGCTTATTTGTTATTATTTCTAAAATTCTACCCTAACTAATTTAATAGCTTAATCATTTACCATATGAAACTATATCATAAAATTATAATTTACTAAGCAAAATTAGTGAGCGATAAAAAGTTATTACTCAACATTATCATGTTTTGCTTCCTTTCCTGCAAGATCCATTTCTTTAACCAATTTAGGTATGTTCCACAAGCTGAATAAAACTGAAGATTATCTGCCTGTTTTGTATCTAAGTTATTTTGACTCTCTAATTGTACTGGCTTTCCATTCATTTTCTTAATTTCAATTTTTTTCGTTACTTCATTATATATAGTGTTCGTAGTAAATGAAGGGTTGCAAAGATAGGAGAGCTATTGTAGAGTTTAGGACATTGTGAGTAAGAATGTATTGACAGAAGAACAAAGAGAGAAGTTGAAGGAACGTCATAAGACAGAACGAGACGGACGCA
>JAJIYR010000159.1 GCA_020881085.1 Rickettsia endosymbiont of Bryobia graminum
TCCCTTTCTCATATTCTGTCATAGTCATCCTATAAAATAAGTCCTATTTACTTATTTTATATAGGACGACTATGACTTCTTCAAACTAAAGTTTCTCCACCTGAAGGTGGAGGTTTGAACCATCAGCTGGATAATCAAATATCATAACACCCTCTATATATTTTCTTATAGCTATATAGCTTATATTATTAGACAATTAGTAATCAATGGTTAACTTTTATTTGATATTAAATTAAGTGGATATAGTTGCTATTTTTAGCACAACTAAAAAAGAGTTGATAATTTTCTATAATTTCTAAAGTTTTTAAGTATACTTATTCATCAGGATATAAAAGATATTTATTATGCAACAATTTAGTATATATCATGCGACTGAAGGATTGTTTTATAAGACAATATGTCTTTTAATAGAAAAATCTTATAATAGTCATTCTAGAATAATACTTTTAACATCAGACCTTGAAGCTCAAGAGTCGCTTAATAAGCTAATATGGACTTATTCAAAAAAGCAATTTATTCCACATGGTAGTAAACTAGATCCCTTTCCTGAAAAGCAGCCGGTATATATAACTAGTGAATTGGAAAATCCTAATAAAGCTAGTATTTTAATTATAGTGGCGCCATTTAATATGGAAGAAATTTTTAATAAAAAAAATTATATTAACCATTTTCAGAGAGTAATTATAATATATGATTCTTTAGATAATATGGATTCAGTAATTAAAACAATTAATGCATATACTGAATCTACTACCCTAATTGATTGTTATAAACAGAATTCTAATGGGACTTGGAGTAAGTAGAGTTATTATAAATATTTATAATAACAGCTGTTGTTCTAACCAAATTTTTCCTCTTTTAGACAATAATGGATGTATTTGTTGTCTAATCCTTAGATAATATTTATCTAAGAAAACTTTCTCTTCTTTGTTTAAGGTTTTGTAATTTATTAATTCTTTTGCGTATGGAACTAATGTAAGGTTTTCAAATTCTAAATAATTAGGTTTGGAGCCTTCTTTAACATACATTAAATTTTCTACCCTAATACCAAAATTATCTATTTTATAATAACCTGGTTCATTAGATAATAACATACCAGGTTTTAGAATAATATTACTACGTAAACTAATATTTTGCGGTCCTTCATGTACACTTAGAAAATTCCCAACTCCATGACCAGTGCCGTGTGGATAATCTTGCGAGTCTTTCCATAAGAATTGTCTAGCTAAAACATCTAAATTAGAGCCAGTAACATTTGCTGGAAACTTAATTATTGCTAAAGCAATATGTCCTTTAAGGACTTGAGTATATCGAAGTTTTTGTTCTTTTGTAGGTGCTCCTATAGAAAAGGTTCTTGTAATATCAGTTGTACAACCCTTATATTGTCCACCAGAATCAATTAATAATAAGCCTTTACCAGTAATTTTCTTTGCTTTAGATTTTGATGCATGATAATGAATTATTGCGCTATTTTCTTTAAAGCCACAGATGGTTGGAAAGCTGTCCATAACATAGCCATCTTGTTTTGATCTAAAGTCTGTTAAAATTTCTCCAAGAGTATATTCGGTATGCTTTTCTAGCTTATCTAATGATTCAAATAGATAAGCAAAAAACTCACATAATGCCACGGCATCATTAATATGAAAATTAATAGCGTGCTTAATCTCAGTCTTATTCTTACAAGCTTTAGGTAGTAAGCAAGGGTCAGTAATTTTCTCTATAACTTTATCTTTTAGTAGATCCATTATGTGAATGGAGGTGCGATGCTCATCAACAAAAACTTTATTGCTAGAATTTAATATATTATTAAATTCCTTTTCTTTTAGAATTGTTATTTCAGGTCTGCTATCTATAACATTACAACTAACTCTGTCTGAATTAGTCATTAAATATAAATTATCTTTAGTTATTATAACTGTTCCAAGAAGAAGAGGGGAGTGTGGTATATCATTTGCTCTTAAATTTAATAACCAGCAAATAGAATCCAAAGCAGTAATAATCATGGTATCTGCTAGGGAACGAAATAATATATTACGACACATAACAATTTTATCCTGATATCCAAGCCCTGCAAATTCTATGTCATAAAGATATATTTGTGAGCTTGGTTCAGGGGGTTTATTAATCCAGATTTTATCTACTAAATTATCAGAGACTTTAAGTAAATTAGGAGCTATTCTAGAAAATATTTCTATAGTAGAATTGGTAAATAGTTTTGGATCATATCCTAATAAATCATCTGTTTTAATATAATTGTCCCATGAAAAATTAGATAATAAGTTTAGATCAAAAATATCAAAAATATTTTGATCTAATTCTTGTTTACTTTGTGCTAAATAACGACCATCTGTAAAGAATAAATTTTTGTTTGGGCAAATTATGGCTAGACCATTCGATCCGCTAAAATTAGTTATATATTTTAGTCTTTTAAAGCTTTCAGGTGTGTATTCACTAAGATATTGGTCATTAGATGGTATTATATAACCATTAATTTCATAAAGGGAAAATAAAGATTTTAAGTTATTAATAGGTTGCATTAAGATTATATGAATATTATTACATACCTCTCGTAGGGTTTTTTGGAGAAGGTTTTTTAGTTACAGATTCTGCAAAACTTTTACTGCTATATGATTTAACAGATCGTGTCTCTAAAGTGATAGAGCCTGCAATAGATCTACCAATACTTTTGACCTCTAATAATAATTTCTCAGATATTTTTTTAGGAGATTCCTTCGTTAGTTCTTGTTGTTTTGAAGAGTCTGATGATCTACCTAACATTTCATCTATACTAGTATTATAATGATTTGCAAGTGTCACAACTACATCAGTACTAAGCATTTTTTCATCGTTGCCGTCATTTCTTAAAAATCGACGAACGACATCGTCGCTATGACCAATTGTTTTGCCTAAATTATACTGGTTTATATTATCTTCTTTTAATTTATCTTGAACAAACTTCTTAAGGTTTGCATTTAATTCTTTTAAAGACAATTTTTTATGCAGTAATTCTGTTGTAGGTAGATCTGAATGATTTCCAGAGAGGAGTGAGTCAACTGAACAATTAAAATGATCAGCAATCTTAACTATATTCTTTATTTCGGGGCGCCTATTGTTAAGCATCTCTCTCATGGTAGTCCCAGGAATATCTGTTAACTTCGCTAACTGACTGACAGATAGCTTGTTTTCTTGTATTTGTTGATTCAAGAAATCTTTAATGTTATCAGTCCAATCTTTGTTATTTTTCATAAAAATAAGCTTTTAAAATTTATTGCCGTTAGAAACGGAATTTCTCTTGACAATAAAAAAATACCCTATAAATTAATTAGATTAATGTTTTTTTACAGTTGAAATAATGCAAATTTTTAATTACTTAATTTTAATATATTAAGTAATTAAATTATTTTTGTCATAAATTCAACTCGTAATAATTTAATAATAGTTGAACCTAAGAATCAAATAACTAATTAGTTATTTGATTAAAAAAATTTATGCTATAAAAAAATACTTCTCAGTATATAGGAAATACAAGTATAAAGCAATTTGATTCTTAACTATTTAGTAACTTTTTTATTAAAAATGTAACCTAAACTATTTTGTTGATACACTTAATTTAGTTTTTTAGGTTGAAATTATTGACGGAGTTTATTTATGCAAAATAATTGTGCTGAGAACATATCCAAAGATGATACAAACTGTAATATAGAGTTACGATTACTAAATAGTAGGGTTTTAACTATGTGTGGTTATATTATAGCTATGAGATCAGAAACCATAAGAGAGGCTAAAAAAACTGAAGAAGCATTAAACTCTTTAGTTAAACAAACTTACGACCTTCGAGGTGGAGTATGGATTTGTTTATTAACAGTATGGTTTCTCACTATATTATTTATTGAAAGACATTTTTATTAACATTCGTTTAGTTTTTACATGCTTGATTTCACGTTTAATGAGTTTATCTGTAAAATCTTTTGATGTAAATTGAGAACCTTGATCTGTATTAAAGATTTCAGGCTGACCATATTTTATTATAGCTTCTTCAAGTGCATCAATATAAAAGTCACTTTCTAAACTAATAGACACCTTCCAGCTCACAATATAACGACTAAACCAATCAATAATTGCTACCAAATATACAAATCCTTGCTGATAATATATCTAACCCGATTGAACTATTATGATAAGTGCTGTATAAGAATAGT
>JAJIYR010000160.1 GCA_020881085.1 Rickettsia endosymbiont of Bryobia graminum
TCCCTTTCTCATATTCTGTCATAGTCATCCTATAAAATAAGTCCTATTTACTTATTTTATATAGGACGACTATGACTTCTTCAAACTAAAGTTTCTCCACCTGAAGGTGGAGGTTTGAACCATCAGCTGGATAATAAATAAAACAAGATAAGTTAAATGCTTTACAGATAAAAATATCAATAAAAAGTAAAAAATTAAACAGCTAATTTATAGTGTTTAACATCTTGTACTCTTGTAAATTACCTAATTAAATATAGAAGGAAGGTTTTCGGATATTTTTATTAAAGGGATGTTTAAATTTATTCATATAAATACTAATAACATTTTAGTAAAATTTGGTGACCCCTACGGGAATCGAACCCGTGTTTTCACCGTGAAAGGGTAACGTCCTAACCGCTAGACGAAGGGGCCATTATTGATTATTTAAAACAATAATTAATAATATTTATGCTTGAAACTATAGGAGTTTATACATCATACTTTAAATATTGCAAGCACCAAATTAAAATTATTTCTTCTTTTTCTTTTTACCTTCTGTAGTTTTATTAAATCTACCGATGTTTCTAACAAATTTTTGTAATCCATTAAGTTCTGTACCGTAGGTTTTTGTACATTCACTAATAATTCTTAAATCATTTTTATGAATATTATTCAGTACTATAACTTCTTGAGTAATATTATTTCGATCAAAAGTAATCCTTACAATCTTTTGCTCAATTACTTTAGGTTCAAACCAAGCGCGCCTTGACAAAGAGCGATGAACATAATACCAAGTATTTGACGTATAATCAGGTATAATTGTTGGAGTACCAACTAAATCTTCTACTTCTGACTTACTGAGGTGTTTGTTCTCAAGTTTAGGGATCATAGTATCATCAATTGCCTGTCCTCTTGACTCAATAGTTTGGCAATTTGATAAAGTAAGTAATATTGAAATAGTTGAAGCGGCTCTAATTATAAAAGGTACCATAAAATTTATTTTTGAAATCCCTAGATTTTGCAATTGAAATATAATATACTACCGTGTCATTTTTTGACAAACACTTTTTGTTATTTTAAGTAAGTTTAATTTTTTACGAGGCAACATGGCAGTTCCAAAAAAGAAAACATCGAAATCAAGACGTAATATGCGACGTTCGCACCTTGCGCTTGGTAAAATTAATGTAGTAGTAGATTCCAAGACTGGTGAATATAAGCTTCCTCATCATATATCTTTAGTTGATGGTACTTATAATGATCGTCAAGTAGTTGTAAAAAAACAAGAGAAAGATGAAGAAGTAGCGTAAGTTTTAACATGGCCTGTAAAATTATAGGGTGTGGATCCTACTTACCAGAGACTATTATCAGTAATGCTCAATTGTCTTTATCAGTTGATACAAATGATGAGTGGATTCGTTCTAGGACTGGTATATTACAAAGGCATATAGCTGGTGAGAATGAATTTACATCCCATTTGGCATATAAAGCTAGCATGCAGGCTATCAACGATGCTGGTATAGAATCATCTTCTATTGATCTAATAATTGTCTGTAGTACAACTCCAGACAGTAGCTTTCCCTCTATAGCCTCAAAATTACAAGGTTATCTTAAGTTAGGGAATATTCCTTCATTTGATTTACAAGCAGTATGCTCTGGTTTTGTATATGGTCTACAAGTTGCTGATTCTCTAATGAAATCCAAGAAATATAAGACTATTTTACTCGTAGGTGCTGAAAAAATGTCATCATTGCTTGATTGGAATGATCGTACGATTTGTATATTATTTGGTGATGGTGCAGGTGCTGCAATATTACAATATAGGGAAGATAATTCTGGTATAATTGATTGTAATATTTACTCAGATGGAAGTTGTTGTGATATTTTATACACTGATGGCGGAGTAAGTATGAATGGTCAGGGTGGTAAGATCAAAATGAAAGGGCAGGAAGTTTTTAAGCATGCAGTAGAAAAAATGAGCAAGTCTGCTGAAGAAATATTGTCTAAAAATAATTTGACTGTAGATGATGTAGACTATTTTATTCCACATCAGGCAAATCTTAGAATTATTGATGCTATTGCTGATAGATTGAAGATTAATCATAGTAAAGTAATAAAGACAGTTGATAGGCATGCTAATACTTCTGCGGCTTCTATCCCACTTGCTCTTGCATCCCTTAAAAAAGAGGATAAGATTAAGGAAGGTGATATTTTGCTTTTTAGCGCGCTGGGAGCAGGTGTAACTTGGGGTTCAGCTTTAGTAAGGTGGTAGTATGGCAAAAATTATGTCATTCCGCCATAGATAGGAATCCAGAAATAGCTCATAGTCATTCCCGGTCTTGATCCGGAATCTATTATATCCTGAAACAAGTTCAGGGTGACGGTATGTAATACTGGATTCTCGTTTACGCAGGAATGACATCGAAGTTGTAGTAATAATTCTAGGCAAATAGTAGATAATATGGTAACTATTACTAAAGAAAAAATTGCTAATATGCTAAAATCCTAGTTAGGATTATCTACAGCTATTTGTGAAGAGATAGTTGAGCAATTTTTCAAAAATATTCAAGAGATATCAAAAGATCAAAGATTAACTATATCATCTTTTGGTAATTTTCGTACTATCATTAAAAAATCTCGACCTGGAATGAATTTTAAAACTAAAGAAGTTTTGGCTATTCCTGAAAAAGAAGTAGTACGCTTTATACCCTCAAGAAAATTGAAATCATTGATTAACTCGTATGAAGGATAAAAAATATTATTCTGTTAGTGAAGTAAGTAAAATTTTAAATATCAATCATAATCAATTAAGATATTTGGAGAAAATATTACCTAATATTACTATTTATAAGATACGTAAGAGAAGGTATTATACAGTAAACGATATTAAGAACTTTAAATCATATATACTGAAAAATATTGATGGTACTCAATTAACTGCGTCAATTGGAGTGCAAAAGAATAACAATGCTATTAGTGATTTTATAAAACTCCCTTCATCTCCTGAATATATTCGAAAAGCGTTATTAGATGAACCAGATATGTTAACATCAACATATTACGCACTAAGCTGTAATAGCATTCATATTATGTAATTCCTTAAAAGCAGATTGATTAGCTTTTACCAATAACTTATACTTTATAGCAAAATGATTAAGCTTAGTTTTGATTTTAAGTTTCTACAATTTACAATAAGCCACAAGTACTGAAAAAATATGGTTACACTGTGAGCGAATAACCTTAGTTGGAGATTTAGCTAAACTAGCGTTTTGCTTAATTGAGTTATGGTATTCTTCGATTCGCCACCGTTTTTGGTAGAGTTC
>JAJIYR010000161.1 GCA_020881085.1 Rickettsia endosymbiont of Bryobia graminum
ACCCGAACTATGTTTAAGAGATTTTAGGTTTTGCTGGTTTAATTTGATAAGCAATTAAAGCAGCAAAAAGAGAAGCAAAGAAATTTGTTGGAGACCTATGTTTACTTGGATGTATATTGAACTGTTCTTTGATATAGCCAAAAATTGTTTCAATAATAAAACGCTTTCTCAGCATTATTTTATCAAGGATGGGCATCAAATAATTCTTCATATTCTTCTTAATCCCTGTTATTAAAATTAATCCTTTATGATACAGTCTAGAAAAAAGCTCTTTGGACAAGTATCCTCTATCACCATAACATTTACCTCGTAGATTTTTACTAATAACCATAGATTCAAATGCCTTGCGATCGTCTACATTTCCTTTAGTAATTTTAATAGCAATTATCTCGCTTTGATCATTAATAATCATGTGTAACTTAAAACCATAAAAATAATCTATAGAACTGTGACCTCTTTCTACAAGTCCAGCAAAAGTCTTATGGCTACCAATTCTAATATTTTTACAAATTGCAAAGTAAGTTGAATCTACGTAATATACGCCTGTCTTATTACCACTCAAATAATGCAGCATTACTATAAGCGGTATAAATAGTGAAGGTATTATTTGAATAAACCTATCATAACATGGTGGATTCTTGAATAAAGATCCATTTTTTACTACAGAGTTATAATATAATTTCAAGTTTTTATAGGGGCTGAAATGATAAAATATCATTATTGATATTGATTCGCTTAACGATAATTTCCCTTGCCTTAGGCGTTGCTTACCTGTTTGTAGTAATTTATATTTCTCCCATTCTTGATAAATTTTACAAAAATCATCCACTATTGTAAAAATTGTACTATACTTGCACATGCTATTAAACCTTGTTTCTTGTTTTTTTGTTTTCTCAAAAGGTTTAATAGCTCCTTCTACTATTTATTCAATACTTTATTTCTCTCTCTTTCTTATCCATAGTTCAGGTTACTTTAACAGTTTGGCTAAAAGAGGTTGATTTTTCAGTCAAGCTACTTAAAAAAGTTTTCACAAACGAAAACGGTATGCAAGGTACATTATACTTGATTACTAATGATTTAAGCTTAGAAGTGCCACGTTTCTACGAACTCTACTAAAAATGGTGGCGAATCGAAGAATACCATAACTCAATTAAGCAAAAAGCTAGTTTAGCTAAATCTCCAACTAAGGTTATTCGCTCACAGTGTAACCCTATTTTTTCACTACTTGTGGCTGAGTGTAAATTGGTGACACTTATAATCAAAACTAAGCTTAATCATTTTGCTATAAAGTATAAGTTATTGGTAAAAGCTAATCAATCTGCTTTTAAGGAATTACATAATATGAATGCTATTATAATCGTAAACGTAGACATTCTTCTATTGGTTATCAAATACCTATAGATTTTGATCTAAATTTAACTTTGGTCGCTTAACTAATTGTCCGGAAAACTAATACAAGATCAAAGTCGCAATATAGGTGGTCTTGTGGACATTAGAACACAAAAGGTGTTTCTTACTTTAAATCGATCAAAAAGTACAAAAGAAGTAATTGGAAACATGAATCGAAAGTTGAAAAAAGTATCTCATTTGATAAAAACTATAGCATTTGATAATGGCAAAGAATTTACAAATCATACGCAGCTCTTACCAAAATCTGAGGCGAAAATTTATTTTTGTAATGCTTATTCTCCTTGGCA
>JAJIYR010000162.1 GCA_020881085.1 Rickettsia endosymbiont of Bryobia graminum
TTACTCTCCTGATTTAAACCCTATAGAGAAATTCTGGGCAAATTTTAAACGTAACTTAAGAAAAGTTATTAAACGATTTGATGATTTCTTAGATGCAATAACCTTCGCTATGCAATTAACTCAATCGGCTTAGCTATAAGAGTAAGAACGAAATAAGAAAACTAAGTGGTGAATTCAAAGATATTATCATGGCTGTAGAACACGTACTAAAGTTTATTTAAGCGTACCTATTTCCTATGATTTTGCTATATCAGCTAATGAACTAGCAAATATTGCTAAACTATTAAAAGAGGATATAAATTACTTTTTCCCTGATTAAAAGAATTCTATATAATAGAACATAAAAATTATTAAAATGTCTGTCACTATATCACGTTGCCCTTGGGCAAAACAACAACTTGACATAATATATCACGATACAGAATGGGGCGTACCTGTATATAATGATAATAAACTCTTTGAATTTATTATATTAGAATCTGCTCAGGCGGGTCTTAGTTGGTCTACTATCCTAAAAAAACGCTCTGCTTATAAGGAAGCTTATAATGAATTTCAACCTGAATTAGTAGCAGCTTATGATAGTCACTACCAAAATCACCTCATTCAAAATGCTGGAATAGTAAGGAATAGACTAAAAATAGAAGCTTCTATTAATAATGCTAAGATTTTTCTTAATATCCAGCAACAACACAACTCTTTTAATAATTATCTATGGAATTTTACAGATGGTAAAATTCTTCAAAACCATAGAAACTCTCTTAGCGATATACCTTCATCTACAACATTATCAGATCAAATCAGTAAAGATTTAAAAAGTAGAGGATTTAAGTTTTTTGGCTCTACGACTTGCTATGCTTTTCTACAAGCAGTAGGTATAGTTAACGACCATTTAACATCTTGCTTTAGATATCACGAGTTATAGCCTAGATCGATAAGATTCTGATGTTAAATTTATCAGACTTCAACTGGGCCATCCTTATAATCTACAACTACAGTAGTAATCTCTCCATAAAATTTAATGCCAGAGTCTTAATGTTTTTTGCTATAGAATTTCAAACAAAAAATCTATTAACCTTATTCTACGTCAAGCTTAGATTTTTTCTTCTTTTTTTGTGAGCATCCATTTCTTCAAATGCCTCTTCCCAAGTCCCAACAGTTGCAGCCTTAGTATAATCTGTTACTCTATTTTCAAAGAAATTAGTATGATCTTGACCATTTAAAATTTCATCAAGCCATGGCAGTGGATTATTATCTACTAAGTAAATTTCCTTTAAACCTAACTGCATTAACCTACGATCTGCTATATAACGTATATATTGCCTTACTTCCCTAGCCGTTAATCCTTGAATACCACCCACTTCAAAAGCAAGTTCAATAAAAGCGTCTTCAAAATGAACAATAGTAGCGCAAGCTTCATAAAGATTACTGCGTAATTCCTCAGTCCAAACTTCAGGATTTTCTCTAATAAAAGTTCTAAATAACGCTATAATAGAGTTAGTATGCAGAGTCTCATCTCGTACAGACCAAGTAATAATCTGCCCCATTCCTTTCATTTTATTAAAACGAGGAAAATTAAGTAAAATAGCAAAGGAAGCAAATAATTGTAACCCTTCAGTAAAAGCTCCAAATACCGCTAATGTTGTAGCTATATCCTCCTTAGTCTCAACACCAAAACGCTGCATATAATCATATTTGTCTTTCATTTCTTTATATTTAAGAAATGCTTGATATTCAATTTCTGGCATTCCTACAGTATCAAGTAAATGGGAATAAGCGGCAATATGAATGGTTTCCATATTTGAAAAAGCAGAAAGCATCATTAATACTTCTGTTGGTTTAAACACTCGAGAATAATGCTTCATATAGCAATTATTTACTTCAATATCAGCTTGAGTAAAAAAGCGAAATATCTGTGTTAGTAAATGCTTTTCTCCTGGTGTTAGATTATATTTCCAATCTTTTACGTCATCAGCTAATGGTACTTCTTCTGGTAACCAATGAATTCTTTGTTGAGTATGCCATGCTTCATATGCCCATGGATAAGAAAATGGCTTATATATTGGGCTGGCATCAAGTAAAGACATAATATTTCCTTATTAATTATTTCAATCTAGATTGGTTCATTGACAAGCTAAACACTCATCATACTTAGATAAATTTTCTATTTCTTGTTGTTTCTTATTATTGTTTTCTATATCATTAAAATCTGCTTTTTGTACATCATGAGATACTTTATCAGCTGATTGAATTGAAGTTGATCTACAATAATATAAACTTTTCACTCCTTTTTTCCAAGCTTGAAAATGAATATTATTTAACTCTATCTTACTCACATTTCCACGCAAGAAAATATTTAAAGATTGAGCCTGAGATATGTATGGCGTTCTATCTGCTGCTAAATCAATAAGCCATCTTTGATCAATTTCATACGCTGTTTTAAATACAGCTTTTTCATGGTCTGACAAGAATGTTAAATGTTGCACCGAACC
Organism: Rickettsia endosymbiont of Bryobia graminum; assembly: GCA_020881085.1. Lineage (GTDB taxonomy): Bacteria > Pseudomonadota > Alphaproteobacteria > Rickettsiales > Rickettsiaceae > Tisiphia. The sequence continues at coordinate 2,490 of JAJIYR010000162.1, forward strand.
TTCATTTGTTGCAATTGAGGACCAAACTTGCTCATTGTTGAAACCCTTATCGTTCAGAACTCTTTCTAAATATTTATTGCGTACGTTAAATGAGCCACTAAGAGTTTTTTGAATAAAGCTATTGGCAGCAAATGGCTCAATTCCTGGGGAGCTATTGCCATTAATAATAGAAATTGATGCAGTGGGAGCGATTGCTGTTGTGTTACTAAATCTTACTTTACTACCCACTTCTTTTGCGTCAGGGCAAGCCCCGCGTTCCTTACCAAGCATTTCAGAAGCTTTATTAGCTTCTTTTTCAATATGCTCAAATATTTGCTTATTCCAGACCTTAGCCATTACTGACTCTATTGGAACATCCTTCAACTGCAAAAATGAATGGAATCCCATAACTCCAAGCCCAACACTTCTTTCACGCATTGCTGAATATTTAGCTTTACTCATAGTATCTGGAGCTTTATTAATAAAATCTTCAAGGACATTATCTAAGAAACGCATTACTTTGGGAATAAATTCTTTATCTTTTTTCCATTCATCAAGATATTCTAAATTTACAGAAGATAAACAACAAACCGCTGTTCTTTCTTTTCCTAAATGATCCCGACCTGTTGGCAAAGTAATTTCGCTACAAAGATTAGAAGTCTTAACGTTTAACCCTAATTTTTTATGATGTTCAGGAATATATTTATTGATAGTATCAATAAATATAATATATGGCTCTCCTGTTTCTACTCTAGTAGTTAACAATTTTATCCATAAATCTCTTGCTTTAACTGTACTAACCACTTTTTTAGTAGCAGGACTGATTAGATCAAAATTCTTGTCTTCTTCAACTGCTTCCATGAATGCATCTGTTAAAGCAATCCCATGATGAATATTTAAAGCTTTACGATTACTATCACCACCAGTTGGACGTCTAATATCAATAAACTCTTCAATTTCCGGGTGATCAATTGGCAAGTATATGGCAGCACTACCTCGTCTAATTGATCCTTGAGAAATGGCAAGTGTCATTGAATCTACTACTTTAAGAAAGGGAATAATTCCAGAAGAACTACCCTTACCATGTATCACTTCATTAATTGACCTAACATTGCCCCAATAACTCCCTATTCCACCACCGCGTGACGCTAACCAAACGTTCTCTGTCCAAAGGTGAACAATACCATCTAAACTATCATCCGTTTCATTTAAAAAACAAGAAATCGGTAAACCTCGATTAGTACCACCATTACTAAGGATTGGCGTTGCTGGCATAAACCAACCTTTACTTATATAATCATATAATGACTGAGCATGTTCTGCATCATCAGCATAATAGCTAGCAACTCTAGAAAATAAATCTTGGAAATCCTCACCTGCAAATAAATATCTATCTTTCAGAACGGCTTTACCAAAATTAGTTAATAAATTATCACGTTTTTTATCGATTTTTACCTGAAACTTAGCTTTTTTTGGTGTTGTCATTGGGATATTAGATTAATTAAAAAATTACTTAGGATTGTTCTTAGTAAATACGAGAATGACATTTTATTCAATGAAAATATTTTCAATTTTTGCAGATTTTTTTCTTTACAACGTTAACTCAAGCGATCTATAAGAGAATAAAATATTCTCAACCATAAGTTACCATACTACTAGTTACATATCTTTAAGAAATCTTCTAGCTCTGATAAATTTGACACATTGATTAAATTAAACTTATGGTTGGTTTTTGCTACCATATTAGTTAACACCTTTCCAGCACCAATTTCAACTATTTCTTGCACACCTAGTTTTTCTAATTCAACTAAAGTTTCACGCCATCTAACCCTTCCACAAATTTGCTTAATTAAATTCTCTTTTATCTCTTTTGGGTCAGTGACAGGTTTAGCTGTAAAGTTCTGAATAACAGAAACTTTTGGCGTATTAATAGATGCCTCATCTAAAGCTTCTGACATTTTTTCTTTAGCAGGTTTCATTAAGTCACAATGAAAAGGGCTGCTTACTTTTAATTTAATTGCCTTATAACCTAAATCTTTTAATATTGCTATAGCATAGTTTATTGGCTCAACTTCACCACTAATCACTATCTGCCCTTCTATATTATCATTAGCAATTTGACAAACCCCTATGTTACTTGCGGCATTTACTATTTCTTCTAGTTTGGCTAAACTAACTCCTATACAGGCAGCCATTGCACCTTCTCCACCATAGGATTCGTGCATAAAGTTACTACGAACCATTAATAATTGTGCAGCTGTTGGTAAATCTATACCATCTGCTGCACATATTGCACTATATTCTCCCAATGAATGACCTGCAACGTAAGAACAAAGATTGCTAATATTTTTATTAGTTTGCTGTTTTATAACATTAAATATTGCCATCGATACAGTCATTAAAGCTGGTTGAGCATTGGTAGTTAATGTTAACTCTTCACTTGAACCACTAAAAATAATATCGCTTAATTTTCTACCAAGAATATCATCAACTATTTCAAATGTTTCTTTTGCAACAGAAAAATTATCATAAAATTCTTTTCCCATCCCAACTATTTGTGATCCTTGACCTGGAAAGATAAATGTTCTATTCATATATTATATGCCATATTATATTTAAATTAATGCTGATTATGAGAATTTTACTAATACTGTCAATGATATTCATAAATTGCAAGTTATTAATATCAGGAGCAATGGCATCAGATTCTACGCAAGAAATCTTTACCTGCCTTAACACAAAAGATTGGCAAAAATGTGATGCATTAGCTAAATCATCAAAGAATCCAGTACTAACTAAAATTATAACATCTCAAAAGCTTCTTGACAGTAATTATTCAAATAATCGTTTTGAAGAATCAGTAAAATTTATTCAAGCTAATCCCCACTGGCCACAAACCAATAAATTAAAGACTACAGCAGAAAAATATTTAAACCACAACACTAATCATTCAGTAATTATTAATTGGTTTAGCACACATGAACCATCTACAGAGCGAGGCTATAAATTCTATGCTTTAGCAAGTGGCGCATTAATGAAAGATCCTAAAAAAATTACCTCTATTATCAAGAATGGCTGGATTCATGGTGATTTTACGCCTGAAGAAGAAAATAAATACTTAAGCAATTTTAAAAATATTTTATCAGAAGAAGATCATATTAAGAAAGTGGATAAATATTTATGGAAAGGAGATGTTGCTAACGCTAAAAAATATATGCGTTATGTAAATAACAATTGCTATAAGCAAAATTTCGCAGCACAAATAGCTATTATAAATAAATCTAATAATAGTGAATCCTTATTTAAACAAGTACCAGAAAAATACTATACTCAAGCCCTATTATATAATTATTTAAGTTCAAAAAAGAAGGAAGTACCTAATAATCGTAGTATAGAACTATTTAAAAAAGTAAAAGCTGATAAGCTTCACTCTCCCGAATGGTATAAATTACAATCATATTATGCACGAGAATTTATCGACCAGAAAGACTTTGCCAGTAGCTACAAAATAATTAGTCTACCTATTACCACTCATCATGAAGGAATTAGAGAGATGCAATGGTTTAGTGGTTGGCTAGCTCTTAGATTTTTAAATAAACCTGACGTTGCATTACATCACTTTAATGAATTTATAAAAATTGCTAAAAAACCAATGAGTATTTCAAGAGGATTGTACTGGCTAGCACGAACTTATCAAGCAAAAGGTAATAAAAATCAAGAAAGCATTTATCATCACAAAGCTTCTGAATATTCTTATACCTTTTATGGACAATTATCTAATATTGAGATTAAAAAAAATCAAATAATTTTACCTAACCATCGCACTTCTAATAAGCATGGTAGTAATGATAATGAAGTAATTAGAGCCATAAAATATTTTATTAAATACGATAAACCAGACTTAGGTTTATTATACGCAAAAGAAGCAATAGAGAAATCAACAAAGCCTCTAGAAATTGCTCTAATTACTGAAATAATTGGTGATAATTGCAGTACTTACCATAAGGTGGAAGCTGCAAAAATTGCTTGTCAACAACATACTTTCGTAAAAGAATGTGCTTTTCCTACTCCTCATATAGCAGCAACAAAGAATATTCCTGTCGAAACTGCTTTAGTTTATAGTATAATTAGACAGGAATCAGTATTTAACCAATATGCTATTAGTACAGCAAAAGCTATGGGATTAATGCAGCTTATAGAAAAAACTGCTTGTGATACTGCTAGAGCTATTAGTCATAAATGTGATATTAAGAAACTTACTTCTGATCCGCTATATAACATTAAACTAGGTGGACACCATCTTAGAGAATTATTAGATAAATTTGATAATTCTTATATCTTAACTATTGCTTCTTATAATGCTGGAGCCCATAGAGCTAAAAAATGGATAGAATTATTTGGCGATCCAAGACATATTAAAAACTTACAGCACGTAGTTGATTGGATTGAATTAATTCCTTATGCTGAAACTAGAAACTATGTTCAACGAGTATTAGAAAATTTGCAGGTCTATCGAGCTATTTTAAATAAAAACAATACTCTAAAACTAAAAAATGATCTTTTAAGATAAAATATATGAACTAATCTCTGCCAGTTTGCACGGCATTTTCCTAGCTTTTGGGCTTATTATTGGTAAGTTCTAGAATTAATTAAGCCAATTGTGCATTTTCTTCCCATAGCTCATTTGGTGTTTTATACCCAAGAATTTTTCTTGGTAAATTGTTAAAAAAAATCTTCTATTTTATTTAATTGCTTTATAGTTAATTTTT
>JAJIYR010000163.1 GCA_020881085.1 Rickettsia endosymbiont of Bryobia graminum
CTTCAATTGTTGAATACATTGAATGCTATTATAATAGTAAACGTAGACATTCTTCTATTGGTTATCAAATACCTATAGATTTTGATCTAAATTTAACTTTAGTCGCTTAACTAATTGTCCGGAAAACTAATACAAGATCAAATTGACTATATTACACGAAAATGGACTATGCCTATCCGAAATTGGGGAGAGGCCATGGCTCACTTTTTGATAAAATTTGAGGGTCGAATTTAATGCCTGTTTTAGAATTTTCACACTTATTTGGACAGAGCCTGATTCTTGGCAATGACGCTTAAATAATACTTCCTTATTCCCTCCAGAAATCTCCACAATAGCTATCATGACTTTATTTAACAATGCCATATTTTTAAATTTATATTAGCTCTTACTTACCAAGTATTGTATTATAATTTTAGTTAACTAACTTAAATTAAAGAAAATGATTATTTGGGATAAAGTAATTTTCTGGGGCATCATAATTGGAATTGTAATAGCTATGGTAACTTTAGTACCTAATGCTTTAACGCCATTTTTTATCGCAGCAGTAATATCTTACATGTTACAACCTTTAGTAGTTTATCTTTCACATCAACATAAATTTCCTAAAATAATTACCGTATCAATAATTTCATTATTATTTTTCAGTGTCTTTATAATAGTTGTAGTATTGCTGTTACCAATTATATATCAACAAATCACATTACTAATTAATAAAATTCCTGTTTATAAAAACTACCTACAAACTCAATTAGTGCCCCTTATTACTCATAAAATTCATTTAATAGACCCAATGATTACTGACAAATTAAAAGATTCTATAAATAATTTTGCTAATGGGATATTCTTGCTTATTACTTCCCTTGCTAATAATATTTGGCACTACACTCTCACAACTATTAATTTATTTTTTTTATTTCTATTAATTCCTATCATTATGTTTTATTTTCTACGAGACTGGTCAAAAATGACTAATATTATTAGTAGTTTACTACCTTTAAAAAGCAAAAATAGAATTAAAAAAATACTAACCTCTATTAATTACACTTTAGCCGCTTACATAAGAGGACAACTGAATGTTTGCTTATTATTATCAGTTTATTACAGTATATCTTTATATGTTATTGGTATAGATTTTAGTATTTTATTAGGAGTATTATCTGGATTTTCAATTATTATTCCCTTTATTGGAATTATAATTAGCTTTTCTCTAACAATGATTATAAGTTATTTTGCTTTAGGAATATCTACTAAATTAGTATATATAGTTATCATATATTGCATTGGATCAATAATAGATAGTTATTTACTTGCTCCTAAAATGATAGGCGATAAGATCGGTTTACACCCTCTTTGGATAATATTTGCCGTTTTAGCGTTAGGAAATTTATTAGGATTTGTAGGGATACTTTTTGCGATCCCTCTTGCCGGTATAATAAAAGTACTATTTGTTAATGCGATTGAGTGGTATAAATCCAGCAAATTTTATAATTCTTAAGACATGGCTCAACAATATATCTTACCATTATTTGACAATGATTTATATCATCCAGATAATTTTATTATTTCTCTTACTAATGAACATGCCTACGAAAAAATAAAAAATTGGACAGATAATTGGGGAATTAATCCATATGAACTTGCCCTTTTAATCTATGGCCCTTCTTCTTCAGGTAAAACTTATCTTAGCAAGATATGGCAAAATTTGTCTAATGCTTTTGTTATTCTAAATGAGTTAGATATCTTAACTGTTGAATTAATAAACCAATATGATGCTTTTATTATAGAAAACATTGAACTTGTAGATGAAAAAAAAATACTCCATTCCTTTAATTTAATAAATGAGCATAAAAAATATTTATTAATGACTACCAAGAATTTTACTAATCATTTTACTATACAAGACTTAGCCTCAAGAATCAACTCTGTAATGAAATTAGAAATTTGTCAACCAGATGATGAATTAATGAAAAAACTAATATTCAAACATTTTTCTGACCATTCTATTAGAGTTAATGACCAAATAATTAATTACCTACTAATTAATTTACCACGAGAATTTGATAAAATTTTAAAATTATTAAAAAAAATTACCGATTTTGCTTTAATTCATAAACACGCAGTAACCATCTCGCTTATAAAGAATGCTCTTTCATACACAGAATAAAATTACTCTCAAGATTATGTGACATAAATGTTATAAAATAGTTGATTTATTTTATATTCACTATTAACGTATAAGTTCGCTAGTTTAGCTTTGAGGTAAATTAATGTCTACAACACCTATAGATGTACTTGTTATTGATGATGAAGCAGATATTAGAGATTTAGTTTCCGATATCTTAAAAGATGAAGGCTTCAGTCCTAGAACAGCTTCAGATAGCACCCAAACTTTTAAGATGCTGCAAGAAAAAGTTCCTACTGCCATAATCTTAGATATTTGGTTACAGGGAAGTGAACTCGATGGCCTAGGAATTCTAGAAATAGTAAAAAAACGCTATCCTTTAATACCCGTTATTGTTATCAGTGGTCATGGAACTATTGAAACGGCAGTAAGCGCAATTAAAATTGGAGCTTATGATTACTTAGAAAAACCCTTTAGCCATAACAAATTAGTTATCTTATTAAAAAGAGCTTGTGAGGTCACTAAATTAAAAAGAGAAAATATTAATTTAAAATCCAAAGTTATCGATAATGCAGAATTAATAGGTAATTCACATATTACCACCAAACTTAAAACAGATATCGATAAAATCGCTTTAACTACTGGCAGAATACTAATACAAGGTAAAATTGGTAGTGGAAAGGAACTAGCTGCTCGCTTAATCCATAAAAAATCTAAAAGAGCTAACGGTCCTTTTGTGGTATTTAGCCCAGTGTGCATGAGTGTTGATAAAATTAACCAAGAGATATTTGGTTCAGGGGAAACTGCAGATAATGGTATAAGGCGAACTTCTGTATTAGAAGCAGCTAATGGAGGCACTTTATATATTGACGAAATTACTGCTTTACCCCTCCCAACCCAAGTAAAACTACTTAAATTTCTTCAAGATTCCTTATTGGAAAAACCTGTTAGCAAACCTATAAAACTTGATATAAGATTTATTACCGCAACTTCTAAAAATATCCAAGAAGAAATAAGCAAAGGAAATTTTCTAGAAGATCTATACCATCGTTTAAATGTTACTTTTTTAAAAATTCCATCCCTTTATGATAGAAAAGATGATATATCTACATTAGTAAAATATTTTGTTAATCAACTTGCAAAATTTTCAGGTTTAAAAATACGCGAATTTTCAGAAGAAACTATTGCGGCTCTACAAGTTTACAGTTGGCCAGGCAATATAAGACAATTGCGTAATATGGTAGAATGGACATTAATTATGAATCCATTACCTTCTAATAGTAATGAACCTATAAGACCTAACATGATTCCATCAGAAATTTTGGTCAATAGCTCTAGCTTTACTAAACAAGAAGAAAATCTTGATATGATGTCTATGCCACTACGAGAAGCTAGAGAAGTATTTGAAAGACAATATCTATCAACCCAAATGAATAGATTTAATAATAATATTTCTAAAACTTCAGCCTTTGTTGGCATGGAACGTTCTGCATTGCATCGTAAATTAAAATTACTTAATCTACATATTCCTGGCAATAAATTTCATGATGAAGAATATAATGAAAGCGACTAATAGGTAAAATAAATGCTCTTTACTCATAATATAAGAATATTGCTTATTATATTTTTGTGCCTTACTAGCTGCTCAGAACCAACAAGAGACGAAAATGGATTAATATCAAAAAGCCAAAATCTTATTATTAAAAATTATATAGTAACGCAGAATAAGCATAAATTACCTATAAATTTAAAAAGTAAATTTGGCTCCAATCTAAAAGGTTTAAAATTATTAGGCGTAAAACTTATTAATGAAGATCTTTCTGGAGTTGACTTAAGTTATTGTGAAATGTCTCGAGTAGATTTCACAGGATCAAATTTTGAAAATTCTCTTTTTAATAAATCACTAATTCAAGAGAGTGATTTTTCTAATAGTCACTTTAAAAACACCTCTTCTTTTAATTGTGATCTCCAAGCATCTATATTTGAAAAAGCCATTTTTAAAAACTCTAGTTTTATTCAAACTAATTTTGAAGATACTAGTTTTATTCAAGCTAATTTTGTAGATAGTAACTTTAAAAATTCACGCTTCATAAGAGCTTTATTTGATGAAAGCATTATCAATAAATCGAATTTTCAAAAAAGCAATTTGATTAATAGCAGCTTTAAAAAAGCAGTAGTTTCAAATTCTATTTTTTACGGAGCAGATTTACGAGCAATGTCAGCTAGCGATATTAATATCTCAGATTGCTATTATGAATCAGTAGACTTAACCAGCGCTAATCTTAATAATGCAATTATTAATAGCTCAGATTTTACTCATAGTATAATAGATAAATCTTTATTAAAGAATAATAAATTTACTAATTCTTTATTTTCTTTTTCTTCTTTTCAATCTGTGGATTTAATTCATGCATATATTACAGATTGTAATTTTGAAAGTGCCAATTTTAATAATTCTTCGCTTCAACAAGTACAAATTTATAATAGTAAAATGGATAATATCCATTTTAATGACGCTACTATTGAAGATTCTGCGTTGAAAAGCAGTACCGCTATATCATTAGCGTTAAATCGAGTGAATATTGATAATATTAGTATTGAAAATAGTGATTTAACAGGAGCGTTATTTAATAATAGCTATATCAAACAAATAGATATGATTAATTCTAACTTAACTAATAGTGAATTAATCAACTCTAATTTTTATAATAGTCAATTAGTACAAGCAAATTTTACTAAAGCATATCTACAAAATATTGTATTTACTGATATAAAGTTTATTTCCAGTAATTTTTACCAATCAGCAATTATTAATTCCAGTCTATCAAATATTATTTTTAATGCTTCCCCTATTGTTAATTCTCAAATAAATAACGTTAGATACATAGATAGTAGTTTTTCAAATGCCGATTTTACGAGGAATATTATTTTAAATAGCCCAGATTTTGACCAATATAAATCAAAAAATATTTTTGATTCTATAAAATCCTTAGAAGGAATAAAAGATCTATCAAATATGAACTTTCATAGTTTAACTTTATCTGATCTTACTTTTAACCAGACTATTTTTTCAGGATCTGTTTTTAAAAATGTTACCTTATCTAACTCCATAATTCAAGATTGCTTATTACAGAATGTTGATTTTTCCTTAGCTAAAATTAATAATATCGACTTTAGTCAGTCATCCTTTGTAGGGAGTAATCTAGAATCCACTAAAATTTATAATACAAATTTTAATAATACCGATTTAACAAACGTAAATTTTTTCAAAGCTTTTGTTAGTAATATCTCATTAATAAATGCTAAACTTGATGGTATAATAGGTTTGCACACTCAAGACTAATAAAATTATTTTCTATTGTTGACATGAGGTAAATATGAGCAAGTTTCAATATAATAATGACTCTAGTAATATTCAGAGATTTTATCAACATTAAGCTCAGTGCGAGTAAGCAGTCAATAATCCTCTTTACATCTTATACTATAATCTATAATATCAAACACCGTAAAACCTTTTATGACTGGGTTCAATACAGTTAGGTAAAGATAAGAGAAAATTTTAAAATCAGAAAATGATAATAGGTAAAATTATGAAAGGATTGTGGATATCAAGTAATACAGAAAAGGAATTAGGGGAGATACCAAATCTAAATGTAGTACATAAACATATACCACTAATAGACCTATCAACCAAATCTGTAGAGAAAAGCCTAGTAGCTAATGAAGAGGCTATTAAAGAAACTATTCAAGAAAATCCAAATGCGGCCATTGTAATTTCAAACGCCCCTATAGTAAAAACAGTTTATAGCTACTTAGATACTAATATAACAAATATTTTTGTTATATTTTGTGGACCAGCAAGCAAATCACAAAATAAAAGCTGGGCACAAGAAGCAATGTCTACACAACCTTTACCTCTCATCCATGTTGAAACTAAATCATTAGAGAGCTACTTAGAAGGTGTAATGGACATGGTTCATTACACTACTAAGATATCTGGTCAACCTTTTGCCTCTGTTGACTCCTATGCTGAATAGATTGAAAATAATATTTTTTAAAATAGAGTTAATAAAGATTTAGACCTTTTAAGTGTATATGCAACATAACCTCTTGTGATTAATTTTGCTAATCAAACTATTATTATATGATCTGTTGTAAATAGGTACTATCGTTATAAAATATCATGTTAAATAAATCCAAGTTATTTGTTATTCTATTATTCGGCTTAGTTAGCGGCTTTACAATAATGATTACCGGTAATACTTTAAATTATTGGTTAGCAAAGGAAAATATTAGTTTCCAATCAATTGGAATATTTTCCTTTATTCTATTACCCTATTCTATTAATTTTTTGTGGGCTCCTGTTTTCGATACTATAAAATTAGGTTATTTAAATAGAATATTTGGTCATAGATTATCTTGGATTTGTTTAATTAACTTTTTATTATCTTTATCTATTTTTTTCATAAGCCTATTAAATCCAACTAATGACTTAATTTTATTTGCCTTTGCAGGTTTGTTAATATCTTTTTTAAGCTCAGCTCAAGATACAATTCTTGGAGCTCTTAGAACAGAAATTATTGCTAAGGACAAACAAGGAGCGATATCAGGAATTTATATTTTTGGCTATCGTATTGGTATGTTAATTTCAGGATCAGGAGCTATTTATTTATCAACCTACATGTCTTGGAATAATATCTATAAAATATTTGCTATTTCAACCCTTTGTTATTCTATTATTTTAACTATTATTATATTAAATTTTAAAGATAATCCTAAAACTGATAACAGCACAATCAATAACTCTACAAGCAAAAGAAAAAATAGTGTAATAGAGTTTATCTGCACTATCTTAAAGCCTGTAGGGTCATTTTCCTTAATATTAACAATAATAGTTTTTTTGGTTTTATATAGGCTGCCAGATAATTGTATAAACGTAATGATTAACCCTTTCTTAATACATATCGGTTATAATGAACTAGAAATTGCTAGTGCTGGCAAATTTTTTGGTATTCTATCAGCTATAGTAGGTGGTTTAATTGCTAGCTTTATTATGAAGAAAAAAAATATATTATATAGTCTATTAATTTTTGGAGTCATCCATGCACTTGCCCATAGTATGTTTATTCTTCAAGAAATCTATGGCAAAAATTTATTATTATTATTCACTGCTATAGGTTTTGAAGGCATTACAGGTGGTATGACTATGACTGCTTATATAGCTTTTATAGCGTCAATATGCCAAGGTAAATTCCGTGCTACCCAATATTCTTTCTTTACCTCAATGATGGGACTTTCTAGGGCAATTTTTCCTGCTATTTCAGGATATATTGTAGCAGAATTTAGTTGGTCAGATTTTTTTCTATTCATTATTTTAATTACTATCCCTTCTTTACTTATTCTAATAAAAATTACTCCCTTATTAACTCATATTGAAGCTAAAGAAACCGAAAGCGTTTCTTTAGGAAATTATTCTATTAATAGCTCATTAAAACGTTATTTAGATCCTAACAATAATTTAACTCCTCATCAACAATTTGTATTAGATATTCAAGAGAAT
>JAJIYR010000164.1 GCA_020881085.1 Rickettsia endosymbiont of Bryobia graminum
CAATTATAAAGATAGGTTACGTACCTTAATAAACGATAATTTCCAAACTATTACCGTTAACCATTTCTCCAACTCTTCAAGTTAATTCAGTATAATATGGAAGAAGTTATAGAAAGAGCAAATAATACGGAGTATGGCTTACAATCATATGTTTATTCGAAAGATATTTCTATAGCACAAAATGTAGCAACTAAATTAGATTTTGGGATGGTATCGGTTAACGATTCTATGCCGGCAGCTAATATTACGGGACCATTTTCTGGAAGAAAAAACTCAGGTTTTGGTATAGAGAGCTCAGATGAGGCGATATATGAATATTTAAATAGTAAATATTTAAATTTTAAATCTGGTTATATAGTTTAGATTTATAAAGTTAGTGGCATGATACAAAATTAGCATTTATACACTAAAGGATTTATTACAGCCACAAGTACCTTTAGCATTAGGGTTGTTAAAGGTAAATCCTGATTTAAACTTATCCTCTACATAATCCATTTCACTATTCATAATATACATTAAAGCTTTAGGGTCAATTAATATACGGACAGCATCAACTTCTATTACTTCATCAAATTTATTCTTATCATCAGCATATTCTACATAATATGTCTGACCAGAACAACCTCCAGATTTAACGCCAACTCTAATACCAAAAGATGGTTTACCCCTTTTGGCTAATAATATTTTTATTTGGCTAACTGCTCGATCAGTTAGTGATAAAATATTTCTACTCATAAAAATATTAAGATCTCTTACTCTTATAATCAGTGATTGCCGCTTTAATAGCATCCTCTGCAAGCATTGAGCAATGAAGTTTTACAGGTGGTAATGATAATTCTTTAGCTATTTCAGTATTTTTGATTGCTCCTGCTTCTTCAATAGACTTTCCTTTAATCCACTCGGTCACTAAAGAACTTGAAGCAATTGCCGAACCACAACCAAACGTTTTAAACTTAGCATCAATAATAGTACCATCTTCCGCAACTTGAATTTGTAATTTCATTACATCGCCACAAGCAGGAGCCCCCACTAACCCTGTTCCAACATCAGTGGCGTCTTTATTCAAAGATCCAACATTGCGAGGGTTTTCATAATGCTCAACTATTTTTTGGCTATATGCCATATTATTCTCCTATCTTTTAAACCTAATAATTAATGCCATACTAGTTACAGCAAGAATCCAAAAAACACGATAGTCATTCCGGACTTAATCTGAAATCTATTAGATCTTGAAACAAGTTCAAGATGACTAATAATGTAATGTAAAAACTGGATGGCTATGTCACTAACGTTCCTTACCATTAATATTATTAATTAGTGAGTTGACCAATTAATTGTTTTTAAGTCCACCCCTTCTTGTACCATTTCCCACAGAGGGCTTAATTCCCTTAACTTATTAATTTTTGATATTATTAATTCTACTGCATAATCTACTTCTTCTCTAGTAGTAAATCTACCTATGCCAAACCTAATAGAAGTATGAGCAAGCTCTTCATCAACTCCCATTGCTCTCAGCACATATGACGGCTCTAGTGAAGAAGATGTACAAGCTGAACCAGAACTAACAGCTAAATCTTTAATAGCTAAAATCATAGATTCGCCCTCAACATAGGCAAAACTTAAATTTAAATTACCTTTATATCTATGTTCTTTATCACCATTTAAATATACCTCTGGTATTTCTTTATTAATATTATCATAGAATCTATTAAAAAGCTCTTCTACATGCTGATTGTCTTTTATCATATCAGTGAGAGCTATTTCTGCAGCCGCTCCTAAACCAACAATTAAAGGAGTTGGCAAAGTACCAGATCTCATTCCTCTTTCTTGTCCACCACCATTTAAAATAGGAACTAATCTTACTCTTGGTTTTTTTCTAACATATAAAGCTCCAATGCCTTTAGGACCATAAATTTTATGAGAAGAAATACTAGCTAAGTCAATATTACATTCATTAACATCTATAGGTATTTTACCATAGGCTTGAGCAATATCTGAATGAAAAAAAGCTCCTTTTTCTCGACAAATTTGGCCAATTTCCTTAATTGGCTGAATTACTCCTGTTTCATTATTTACCGCCATAACTGATACTAACATTGTTTGCTCTGTTATAGTACTTTTCAATCTTTCTAAATCAATTAAACCGTTAGTTTGAATTGGTAAATATGTTACTTGAAATCCATCTTCTTCAAGGTATCTACAAGCATCTAATACGCATTTGTGCTCGCTAACTACTGTTATTATATGTTTTTTCTTACTACCATAAAACTTCGCTATACCTTTAATAGCTAAATTATTAGATTCTGTTGCTCCTGAAGTAAAAATAATCTCTTTTGAATCAGCCCCTATAAGCTTAGACACTTTTTCTCTTGCAATTTCTACTGCCTCTTCTGCTTCCCAACCAAAAGAATGACTCCTGGAATGAGGATTACCAAATTTAGCACCAAAATATGGCAACATTGACTCTAAAACTCTTTGATCCATTGGAGTAGTTGCTTGATAATCCATATAAATTGGTAGTGATTTACCACTTAATATTACTTTTTCTTTCAATTGTTCTAGTTTTGTCATTGTTAATTAATAATTTTTAAATTATATACTTGTTCAAATATTTTAATAAATTCCTTTACATCTTCAATAGTTTGCTGATGATTAAAACTAATTCTAAGAGAAGATTTACATTCACTATCATTATATCCCATTGCTTTTAACACATGTGATTTACCTACTTTTCCTGAAGAACAAGCTGAGCCCGAACTCACTTCTACCCCATGTAAATCTAACGCTATCAACTTGGTTTGAGGATCATTATTTGCTATAATTAAAAGAGTTGTATTAGGTAATCTCTCAACATTTTTAGAAGCTATTTTAATATCATTGTACTTAAGCAAATTTATTTCTAAATAATCCTGTAATATCTTCATCTGTTGATATCTTTTTTCTATCTCTTTTCTAACTAGCTCCGCAGCAAGACCGAATGAGGCAATCGCTATTACATTCTCTGTTCCTGATCTAATATTTTTTTCTTGCCCACCTCCGATCATCATTGCTTTAAGTAGGTGGTTTTTTTTAGTAATTAACACGCTACTACCTTGCATTCCACCAACTTTATGAGAAGAAATAGTAGCAAAATCAATTCCTAACTCTGGAATATTAACAGGAATTTTACCAAATGCCTGTACGCAATCACTATGAAAATCAGCTCCATATTTTTTTGCAATAATTGTTAATTCTTTAATATTTTGGATAACTCCACTTTCATTATTAGCAAGCATTACTGAAAGAAGTTTCTTGCTACTTGTACTAGCTGATAGCAAATTTTCTAAATCATTAATATCAATTATACCATTATTATCAACTTTTATAAACTTAATATTATTACTATATTTACTATGAGCAAAAATTGATAAATGTTCGATGCTTGAGATAAAAATTTCTCCATCTGAATAATTACTCATTAGCAAATTATTGCTTTCTGTTCCAGAAGAAGTAAAAACAAGCTCATACTCTCGAGAATTAATATCGATACCAACTGATTTTGCTATCTGTAGCCTAGCTGTCTCCACTATAGTACGAGCATTACGACCGCTACTGTGAATAGAAGATGGATTATACGCTTCTTCTCCAAGCAATGTTACTACAAAATCTCTAACTTTAGGATGGATACAAGTAGTAGCATTATGATCTAAATATAACATAAATTTATCCTACGCTTCTACCTCATTACTAGTAGGGGGTAATAATAAATCTGCAATAGAAATATTATCTAAATAATTCCTGATATGCTCCGTAAGACCAAACCATAAATTATGAGTATTGCATTGTACATTATCTAACATACAACCAGTATTAGATTCTTTTGTACATCTAGTCATTTCAATATTTTCATCAACAGCATCTATGATATCAATAATCTTAATATTATTTAATTTAACCATAATAATATAGCCCCCTTTGGGACCTTTCACTGACTTGACTAGATTTGCTTTCTTAAGCTTGGCAAAAATTTGTTCCAGATAACTCACTGGTATATTTTGTTTAGCTGAAATCTCAGCTAAAGCAACAGGATGATCTGATTTTTTGGATGCCATCTCTAAAATTGCTGTTACCGCATATCTTGCTTTGGTAGTTAACTTCATAAAATAATCCTACTTTATGGTCCTCATAATTATAATATCCTACTAATTTAGTCAAGTATTATTTATGTTAATTGGCACTATATCTGTTTTAGCGCATTTCTATAAAAGGGAAAAAGTTATATAATCTCTGGTTGACTTTTAAAAAGATTGATCTAAAATCTATCCTTAGAATGGCTTTAAGCCTTTCTGGGGTGTAGTAACCTCTTACCAATAGTGGTAAACATTAACCGCAAAAAATGATGTAATACTCGATTATGGGCGGGGAGATGGTAGCTATGAGCAAGGCTTGGCCTTTTTATTAATTGAACAAAGCCTAAAGGCTAAAAAAGTTGTTATTGGCAGTTCTACTAACTCCCCTATCACCCATTATTCTTTTCGAGATTACTTGGTCGGTCAAAACTTAAACAACCTTAAGTTTAAACTAGGGGAACAATAAAAGTAATCCCCGCCGCAAGCAGCGGGGTATTTTAGAAGAAAGCTAG
>JAJIYR010000165.1 GCA_020881085.1 Rickettsia endosymbiont of Bryobia graminum
ATGCGTCCGTCTCGTTCTGTCTTATGACGTTCCTTCAACTTCTCTCTTTGTTCTTCTGTCAATACATTCTTACTCACAATGTCCTAAACTCTACAATAGCTCTCCTATCTTTGCAACCCTTCATTTACAAACAGTATATAAAACACCAAATGAGCTATGGGAAGAAAATGCACAATTGGCTTAATTAATTCTAGAACTTACCGTGATTGATTATTACCTCTTATTAATTTCCTACTAGAAATACGGAAGAATCACTATATCTTCCTAGGGGCTTATCAAAAAGCAGCTTAAAACTCACAAAATATTTATGCTTTCTTCTCAAAATATCTTATTGCTAATGCATTAATCAATATACTAAGACCAAATGCTAATACAGCACCATAAATAGTATAAAAAGGAACTAAAATAAGACTAAATATAATATTGCTTAAGATACATAGTAATCGTACCTTATTATCTAGATTTGGTTTATTGGCAAGGATAAGAATATTATCAATTAAAAGATACCTTGCGGCTAGCATAATACTGACTGTATAAATACAGTATATCCAGAACCCTTCGGTTACAATTAATTGATCTCCTGTTGTATGCCATGCAAATATTTTATACATTGCAATAGTGATAAGACCTATTAGATAAACAAAAATAAGTATGTACTTCTTACTATCTATTTTTTTCTCAAAAGGTTTATCTAGAGTATCAAATAATTGCTCAGAAATATTATTTGAATTTAAATTCTTAAATACTGATACTAAAAGATAGAAACCTGTTCCAAGTGTTGTGGCAAATGAGTATACACCTATTGATGCTTGATTCACGAATAAACTTAGTATAATTATATCTATCTTTGATTCAACAAGTAATCCATTAAATAAAGTATATTTACCAAATGAAATATGAGATTTTCCCCAATGATATACACCATGCCAAGATGGCATGGTTCTAAAATAAGGTATATGAGTTAAAATAAGAAATAAAAATATGATGCTTTCTGAAAAAGTAAGTGTTGATGATATTGTATATAATGGTAAATTAAAATGATAATGGAGTAGGACACCAATAATTGTAAGTAATACTCTTATGCCATTTGCAATTGCAAATAAATGATATCTACCTTGAGCATTTAAGGTAGATATCATTACCTTATTTAAGGATACAAGTATAAGAGATGGTATAATAAAATAAAGCGATTTATTTAAAATTGCCAAAATATAATGTAGTATAAGTATTAAGATTGATGATGAAATAGTTGAGATTACTAATACTGTAAAAAACGCAGACACAAAAATAGTTTGCTTATGATCAGAAACGGCTAAATTGGAAAGTACAGAAAAATGGATTCCAAATGTCGTTATCTGAGATAGAATAAAAAAAATAGCAGCTATCTGATAGAATAATCCTAGAACTTCATTATTATATAATCTAATTATTAATATATTAATAGCAACACCACTGATGCCACTAATTAAAAAAGCTAATAAATTAGTAACCAAATGATTCTTTTTAATATAATATTTCATTCATTTCTAAGATAAATTTATCAATAAATTTATTAGCCTCATCTTGTGGATTGGCTAATGCAAATATCCCTTCTCCATAGGTTAAAGGTAAATTAATTACATATTCTGCATCATTAGAACTATTGATACATTTCTTACCCATAGTTTTATAAGATGATAAATCTGTAATAGAGTAATCTACTATTTCTCCTATTTCATACATTGAAGAAAAATCTTTAATAATTTTATATTTAAACTCCTTAGGTATAATTACTGGAAAATGACTCCATGTATTACCAGGATTATCATTTGGCAATTTAATAATTATTTTTTTAGAAAGAGATTTTAGCTTATTAAGGTAGATGTTGGCTATATTCTTTCTAACTGCAATTCTATTCTCATATTTTGCTAGAGATAATAATCCTATTTCTGCTCCAAAAGGAGACATTTGATATGTATAATCATCAGGCATATCTATACAGTCATCAGTATAATAAGTAGTGAATTTTGTAAGTAATTTTGTTCTGCACTGTAAAAGATAAGTGATCCTATATAAAATATTACTAAAGGCAAAACATGATACAAAAACATATATTCTAGATAAAACTGTGCTAATAAAACTTTGCGGCTTTAAATTAATTATCTCACGTACTTTTTGGGATAGATTTTGATCTTGTAAGGTCAGCATACCGCCTTTAACTGAATTTATTAATTTAGATATATTCATACCAAATATAGCTCCGTCACCATATTTGGTTACTAGATCTGCGTTTTGATCTTTGCAAAAGAAACTATGGGCACAATCTTGTAATATAAAAACTTGTGGGTGATTTAATTTGATATAGTGATATATATTAGATACTTCTTCTGTAATTCCAAAAAGATTAGTAAAAATTACCATTACTGTTTGATCATCTATAGTTTGTAAATAATCACTTGGATCAGGCTGGAATGTATTAGTAGTATTATCTAAAAATACCGGTATATTTCCTGATTTAATAATAGCATGTGCTACAACGACACATGTATACGAAGGAATAATCACTTTTTTATTTTTTGCTCCTAGAGACTTAAGTAAGAAATATATTCCACTTCTACCATAACTAAACGCTATAGCATTAGAATGACCTGACATCATAGCCATTTTATCCTCTAGTATTTTTACAGCATTCTTACGAGATGGTAAAAAAACCTGTATCAGTTCTTTAAAGGAATAGTTAGGTGAAAATCTAGGGAACATAATTTAAACTAAATTGATTAGCTGAGGCCATATGTCCATGAAAACTGCATTTAGCAATCTTCCATCCTACAGGGTTATTAATATTGATTTTAAACATTCCTTCTTTTAAATTTAGCTCTATATCAATTTCAGAAGTAAAGACTCTATCTGAGCTCATTATTAGTTTGACTAATAAAACTTTAAACAATCTTTGTAGCAATGGAACTCTATAAATTAATCTAGATATCAATCTTATAATGGAGCTTTTAAATGGTGTGTTTATAGGATGTTTGCGTAAATGATATTGATAAGTAAATTTAAGAAATTGATCTTTAAATATAATGTTTTTTATAGGTAAACCTTGAGTAGTATATTTATCATTATAAAATGATGTAATAGTATGATCTACCCAGTGATTATTTTCAAATTTTAACAGTTTAATGCAGCCTGTATTAAATGATATAATAGTAGATACAGAATCATAATTTACCAATATAAAACCAGCATCTTTGAGATATTCAAAACTACTAGTACTTATAGGTTGTTCTTGCTTCTCTGAGATTGGTAATTTTTTCAAAAAGTAAGACCAAGAATTAAAAACTGGTACAAAATTATTTGCATCAATATTAACTGGATTTATGTATCCTAGAAATTTAGAATGTTTAAATAAAAACCAACTTGTTAAATTGTAATCATTATCAGATAATATACAACTAGGATAAAAAATGGCCGTTCCTCTTGCTCCAACTTCACCAGCAAAATCACCATTTTTATATGCAAATTTACTGATAAAATTTAATGATTTTAATAAATACTTCTGGTAATTCTTTAAATTTAATATGTCAATTGCTACATTGCAATAATGCATTAATAATGTTTGATATCCTGGGTCAGCTCCATGATATTCAGTAAACCATCCCTCTAACTGATGTTGAGTGTCAAAGAATTGATCTATTCTACTAAAATCTAAAGGTTGATCTAACACTTTAGATGCAAGTAAAATAGAAAATTCTATTGTTGCAATATGATTTGATATTTTACCATGTGTTTCTGTATTATTCTCTAAGTAAGACAATGCTTTTTTCAATAATTCTGTAAGGTGCTTTAAAGCGACATCAGAAAAATAATGTTTATATTGTAAGTAACTATATGATAAATTAAATACTACTAAAGCTGTTACGCATAATGAGCTTTCATATGGATATGCTTCTTCATAAGAACCATTGCTTCTTTGAATATTATGAGATCCTATTATGCATGCTTCAACAATATAAGATATTTGTTCTTCATCAATATCTAATAAATTTTTAGCATCAAGAAATCCTGCTAACCCACCTTGCCATGTACCATTATTAAAATCTTTAGTTTTCCAGGCCCAATATTCTCTATCTGCACAGCCATAAAACTTAGATGTATTATCCATATTGATAGATTGTAACCATCTTTTTAAGCTTTCTGTGACTATTATTTGTATATAAGCTAATCTAGCATGCATAAAAATTATATATTTCATCCATATTTAAGAACTGAAAATTTAAAAATTCTAGTCGGGACAAAACCCCCTCATAAATCCCTGACCAACCATAATCTTCATGTGCTGCTCTATCATGCCAATTAATACTAACACATCCTTTTAAATTATGAACAATTTCTAACATCTCTATTGCTAGATTTAACGATTGAATCTTATCTAGTTTTAAATCTAAAAGTGCACCATCCATTAAAATCATAGGCATAACCCAGATATATTCTTGATTATCTAATAATAATTGAAAAGGTCTTGCCATACCACCACGGAAACCACAATTACCATTCCATCCAATACTACTATCCATTAATATATTATTTTGCTTTAAATAGCTAAATGAATTTCGAAGTGGTAAATTAAGCCAATGTTGTCTAGAAAATCTTATTTGCTGAGAAAGTTGGTTAGATAATATAATTCTTTCTTCGTTGAAAAAATGTTCAGATATTGAAAAAAAACTACCATGTATTCCTACAGTTGGTTTAAATTCAGATATTAATGCCAATAAATTTTTAAATAATGGATGATTGTGATTATAAGTTGGATCTATAATCATCTGTTTTAACATAGTAAGTATGTTCTTAGATCTTCTAGGCATTGCTATAAATAAAGTAGACGCTCCTATTGATCTTTTTGAGTATTTTGCATCAAGAGATAGTAATGAGCTAATTGAAGTTATAAATTCATAATTTTTACTAAAAGATCTAAATTTACGCTCACTAATTAATGATTTGATAGTTAAGGCTATGCTACCAGATAAATTATCAATATCATGTGATAAGCAAATACTTGGAGATGCCAGCCTCTCAATAAAAGGAACTTTTAGTTCATTTAACAATTCATCAATTAAATATTCAGTATATGGAGTTCTATATATATCATAAATTGGATATCCGTTTTTACTATCAAATATATCATGATAAAATTTATTATACCAATTTATCAATATATTATAATATTTAGGATCATTTAATATATTTTTCAATTCATCTGCCTTAATATTTAATGTATATCGTGCTGAGATACATAATAATAATTGATCGATTATAGCAGATTGATGATTTAGCATATTATATACTACTTATTGGAATCTGTCTTAACCATGCTTCAATACAAAGTAACATCCATATTTGATGAGCTTGTTTTTCTTCAACAGGTTGTGGTATAGGCATTCTACCATAAGAATTTAGTAACTTCTCCACTAAAGATTTATTAAATAATCTATTGAATAATTCATTATTACTATTTAATAAATGATCTTTGATATAAGAATTCAACTCTTTTTTAAACCATAGTCGTAGAGGAGTAGGAAAACCACGTTTTGGTGCATTTAATACTTCGTCTGGTAATAAATTATGTTTATTAATTGCTTGTTTTAGCATTCCTTTAAGATTTGCACCTTGTAATAAATTATCAGCTGAAAATACAGAAATACTACTTATTAATTTTTGTGACCATAAAGGAAAACGTGTTTCTATACTAAAATGCATTGAAATTCTATCTTCTACGGCCATTAATCCCGGTATATATACTTTCTTATAATAATCAAGAAGTTGATTACTATATTTAGATTGATTATTTGCAAAAAATGATCTTGTATGTTTTGTTTTTTGGTCATATAGGAGTTTGCTACTTCCTATATTTGGAGGAAATTCAAAGTTAGTTTTAGTACATTTATTAATTAATTGGTATAGTAAAAAAATCCACTCATTAAAGGAGAAGTTTTTTAAATTGATAAATGCCTTAATACTACAAATGTTATCTAAAAAATTTGCAGCTTTCATCATAGGATATCCAGCAAATAATTCGTCTCCACCATTACCAGATAAGATTACTTTTCTATGTTTTGATACTTCCTTAGCAACAATAAATTGTGAAAATGTACCCATCCCCATCCGTGGTTCTTCTAATGCGAGTATTAGTTCATCAAAATATTGTATAAAGTGATCAGGAGTTATTTCTACTTCTATTAACTTAATACCGGCATTCCGTGCTACTATTTTTGCAATAGCTCTTTCATCATACCATGGATTAGTAGAATAATATCCTATAAACCCTAGTATATTAGTATTTATACGGGCAGCTAAAGTTGTCACTAAACTACTATCTATACCACCAGAAAGGTAAGATGCGATATTTACATCACTCAACATATGCTGAGCTATAGAATCATTAATATTCTCAATTATATAATCTGCAGGATTAGTTGTTTTATCTTTAGGTTCTTTTCTTAAGTTAACAAAGGTAAATTTTTCGGATTCAATTTTTAATTTATTATTATGTATAGTGCATTTCAAAATTGATCCTGCCTTTAATACTTGTATTTCTTGAATTAATGAAGCATCTGGCTCCCAATTTTCATAATCCAGATAAGTATTAAAAATATCCAAATTAATATGCATTTTGCTTAACTGCGCAAGTGATACTAGTGCTTTAATCTCAGACGCAAAATATATTATATCATTTGCTATAATATAATATATTGGCTTGATATGTAGTTCATCCCTTACAAGTAATAAACTATTATCTGAATGTTTATAAAATGCTATCGCAAACATCCCATTCATTTTATTTAAATGCTCTGTCCCATAATTTTGGATTAATTTAAGAATTGTTTCAGTATCTGATTCTCCTGCAAAAGATGTATTTGGAAGATAATATTGTCTTATATAGTGATGATTATATATTTCACCATTATATATTATAACATCCTGATTATTGATCATTGGTTGATCTCCGTTTTCTGAAAGATCAAGTATCGCTAATCTAGTATGCCCTAAAACGCATGTACTATTATTGGACCAAGTCGCTTGTTTATCTGGTCCTCTATGTTTTAATAAATTTATTACATTATCTAATCTATTAGATAGGGCTTCTATATTACCAATAGATGTAAAAGCCCCTAAAATTCCACACATACTATACCTTATCGTTCTTCTTTTCTAATAAAATTAATAGATGTTTCATTACTTGTTCATGGTTAGATTTTGATACATATAATAATATTAACATGCAGAATGTAATGAACCCTAAAATGGAGGAACCTAGGGCGATATAAAAACTATGTGGTGATTGTGTAAAACTATAATTAATAGCTTTCCATAATGCTAAAGATACAGAAGAATTATCAGTAAAATCTAAATGTTTATATATTTGAGAGAAAATAATTAAAAATTCATAAGCCCCCAACGTTAATAATAATAAGGTCAAAAAGATAAATACTTTTGTAGGTTTAATTGTTATTGCATATAGTAGGTGTTTTTCTCCGGAATTAACAAATTTAAAATTAGTTTTATGACTTAGTTCTCTCTTTGAATTTTTCCATATTAATCTTCCTGGTATTTCTTTGACATTGCTCTGATAAAGGGAGAGTTTATATAATATCTCTAAATGTAGCTCCTTACCATCTTCTAACAAGGGGATTTTTCTTATTAAATCTCCCTTATATCCTCGTACTACACAAGTCACAGTTGAGATTTTATTATCAAAGAAATCAGATAACAACCAATTGGCAATCCTTGATACTAATAATCTTTTAATAGGCACATTTTTTATTATGCCATTTTTCATATATGGACTAACGATCACAGCATCTATTTTTTTATCCTGCTCAAATTGCTGCATTATTTCCTCAATATGTTCAACATCATAACTTAAATCAGCATCTAATGTTATGACGAACTCACCCTTAGAGGAGAGAGTGCCTGTTTTAATTGCTTTGCCACGGCCTTGATTATACGGCAAATTAATAACTTTAAGATTAGCATTCTCTATTTTTGCTAATTGAGCCAGAGTATTATCAGTACTACCATCGTTAATAATTAATAATTCATAGTCTACATTTGATAAGCGATTAGACATATAGTCAATTATTGCACTTACTGTTGAATTAATAATAATTTCTTCATTAAAACATGGAATAATTATTGAGAGCTTCATATAGGTTAAACCTTATATACTATAAAATGGTGATTTTCATGTACTACAGGGAATGCTAATGATTTTAGCATATAGTGCTTTTGTAAAACAATGTAATTTAATTTATATTGTTTTACTATTTGAAGATACCAATTAGTATCCATACTATATAATTTTGTTTGAACATCTGACCCTAATTTATCAAAACCAGATACTGCTATTGAATAATTTAAATAATCCAAATAATTAATATCAAAAATCTTAAAACGAGCAAGCCCTTCTTTTAATATTTGGGCATTAGAGTCATACAGCCAGCTTACATGTAACCATTCTCTCACACTGCCAAAAGAACTACGTTCAGAGAAATCTCTCCAACCATAATATATTGATGGATCAACAAAAAAATTATCTTTAATATTTGTATTATTCTTTACCCAAATTTGTGTTTCTAAAAAACTAGATGCTCTTGTAAAATAATCTACATTTGGTATAGATTTATATTCATATATACTACAAGCTGCAACTATAATATAGGGCATTAATGTGAGATATTTAGCAGGAAAGGTAAACTTAATATGATGTCGTAATGCAAATAATGGTCCAATAATCAAAGTACTATTAATAATTTGTATCCTATATTCTTGATCTTTAATGATACAATATGTAATAAGAATTATACTTAAATATATGATAATATTTTTAATAGTTATTGTTCTATTATGCAATGCAGCAATTATAGAATTTCGGGCTATAAGAACTGATGGTACCAATAAATATGGATTATAATAAGTAAAAAATGGCATAAAAATTATTAAGATAATTAATAATTTAGTGCCTAAATCTTGCTTTGATGTTAAATCATTAATTAAACCAGCTGATATATATGTCAGACCAAGGATTGCTATTAAATCAAACGACCTAAATAGTGCGATCTTAATCAAGGCTGGCTTTAGCCAGATGGTAGAAAATATAACTCCTATAATTGCTAGGAAAATAGCAGTTACCATCAGTGAAATAATTTTTTGATTTAATAATGATTTATCATTATTAAAATAGTGCACTAACAATAATGTGAATGTACAAAATGATCCTACATATATTCCAATTCGCGTTGTTAGCCAACCATTATAGTATGGATACCAGTGGTGATTACCTAATTTTGTTAGATCGAACCATGTTTGTAAATCAATATTTACAACTTCAATATGAGTATTATGAAAAGTTATTAAATAAAAAATTAGTATAGTACAAGCAATGGTTACCATGAAAGCCAAATCTTTAAATATGCTAGAAGATTGGATCAGAGCTATATAGTTGGTGGTTGGTATTTTGTATTTAGAATATATCGTTGTATAAAGTAAGTGTAATACTCTTCCTGCACAACAGCAGGTAATAGCGATAACAGCTTGTGTGGGATGTGTTAATAATGCTAACACAAAAGCAATAAACGCAAACAAGTATCTTTGCTGGAAGAAAAATATGATACCTACTACTCGAAATAGATCCACAAAATTATAAAATTGACCTATAAACATTGCTGTACCGAAATTGGCTAAACTTATATTTCGTGCACTACTTGCTAATAATAAAGATGATAATAACAATCCACATAAATGGTTATATTTCACATCCACTAAATATTTTAACATGAAATTTGCTAGAAACACCATTCCTAATATCTCTAGTAAAATCATTATCTTCATAGTATAAATAGGGGAAATACCTAAATATTTAGCACAAATTACATAAGTTTGTATAAATATAGATTTGTCATATTGCTCAACACCAGAAGGAAAATTATTTTCAAAATATTCCGGATGTAATTTTAAAGTGACATAATGTATTGGAGTAAATCCGCCTATAGCTATACATTCTTCAAGCTTATAAATTGCAGAAAAAAATGTGATCATAATCACTAGTACATACCCTGTCGTAATCTGTACTTTAGTCATGTATATTAAAATTTTTGAAATGTTATTAATTAAATCCTTAGCTTTTACATTATGTATAATATCAATTATAATTGAGTATCGTCAAGTCAAATGACTAATTAGGATACAAACAAACCAAAGGTGGAAGGTTATTTAAAGTGTGATTAAATATAATTATATTGGTAGTGTAAGTGCGTTTTAAACTATCATTTTTCTATAGTTGAGCTTAATTTAGGTATTATAAGAATGCTAATTAGAAAATTTATAAAATCAGATATAAAAGATATTGCCAGAATCCATCTATCTGGATTAGATAATGATATTTTTCCTAGCCTAGGAATAAAGTTTTTAGAGAAATATTATAACAAATCCCAAAATAGCTTATTTGTTGCTGTAGACTTAAGAGTGTATGGGTTTATTTCAGTTTCTTTAGAATCAGAAAACGTATTTAATTTTATAAGTATAAAAGATTTATTAATACTTGCAAAAAAATGTCTTTTAAATCCACAACTAATCATCTCTATAATAATTCAGTTAAGAAGAAATAAAAATACAGCTGATACAAATTCATCTGAGATATCATTTATTGTGGTAGATGAAGAATATAGAGGAAAAGGTATAGGTAATTTACTAATAGGACAAGCTATGGCATTTTCAAAAGCTAATAATAAACAATATATTAAAACAAAGACTGCTAATGAAAAATTAGCATTATTTTATAAGCAAATCTACAACGCTGAAATTATTGATAGTTTTAATGTGTTAAATAAACGATATGAAATCTTAAAATGGAAAATATGATCATATATAATAAAGCTTAGAATAATTTCTTATCTAAGCTTTGGTTAGGAATTTAAATTTGCTTTTTTATAAATAAACTTAACTACTAAAGATAAATCTAACGGCATAAATCCCAAAGGCCATTTATCATTAACTATTTTTATAGCTTTATTATCAAGGCATTGTAATATCTCATCACTGTAATTAGGGTGTTCCCAACAAACAATTTTATCAAGATCAAGATTATATAATTTTTTGACAATTCTCCGTGAAGTAAGGAATCTACCACTTCCCCAAGCTAGCCCTCCCTCTGCAGGTATTGCTCCGACTATTAATCCACCTGGCTTTAAAACTCTAAGAATCTCATCTACCCAAGATTCTAATGGATGTAAATGTTCTAAAGAATAAAATAATAACACTATATCTTGCGATTGACTATCTAATGCTATAGTTGCTTTATATGGTTCAACCGTAATAGGTATAAATCTAGACCCAAGCTCAGATACTTTATCTCCTAATTTCTCTAGGAACTCTGGTAAAACATCAATAGCTGTATATTCGGTAGGTATACCCATAAATTTTTGGAAATGGAACCCTCCACCAGGGCCAATTTCTGCAATTTTTAAGCCTTTAAGATTTACTCGGTCTAAAATTTTATAACCAGCATTATTTACTAAACTAGCAATATTAGATACTCTTTGAGTATTATGGTATGCATCACTATAAATTTTCAGCCATTTTTGCCAATCTGTATCATCTTGTTCAGGCATTCTTCCATATTTTTTCCGGTCGCCGAATAACCTTTTATATATAGAATATGGTAATAGATCTCTTATCATAAGGAAACTTTATTATATAATATCTACTAAATTTTACCTTTTTAAATGTTTGAAATTACCCCTTATTGTGTATTTCCAGACATTTAAGATCAAATTTTAAATCATAGTTTTGTGCTGCAGCAGCTTTAAGTCGTTTACCGAGAGTATCTATATCATAACGTGCTTTAGCAGCTAGTTCAATCTTTTCTTTAAATTCATCAGTAGTTTGGGTAAGCCTCTACTATTCCGAACAAAGCCATTTAGATGCGACAGATCCCAGCTAGCTCATAGATGCGATGAAACCTAAAACTCTAGTTTTGAAAACTTTAAATCTCTTTTGGGTATATTCCGGGCCGCTTGCGGCGTAATATGGAGGAATGAGCAAATATATACACAAAAGTCATAATTTACGGTACTGCTGTATCACATGGTATTTCCAGCAAAATATCGCCGAGCATTGTTTGACGTATCAGTTGATCAAGTATTACGAGA
>JAJIYR010000166.1 GCA_020881085.1 Rickettsia endosymbiont of Bryobia graminum
TGATAAAAACTATAGCATTTGATAATGGCAAAGAATTTACAAATCATCCGCAGCGATTACCAAAATCGGAGGCGAAAATTTATTTTTCTAATTCTTATTCTCCTTGACCAAAACCATTAATTAATAAGATGAATTCGAGGATCCATAGAGTATACTCTAAATCTTCTGATATTAAAAAATTAACTATAAAGCAATTAAATAAAATAGAAGATTTTTTTTAAAAATTTACCAAGAAAAATTCTTGGGTATAAAACACCAAATGAGCTATGGGAAGAAAATGCACAATTGGCTTAATTAATTCTAGAACTTACCATATATAGGAGCAGGCATTAAAGATTTTGTTTCATTAGATGCATAACCAAATACCATACCTTGATCACCTGCACCTATCATATCTTCATCTTGATTGTCAACGCCCATAGCTATATCTATTGACTGTTTAGTAATAGCTGAAATTACTGCGCATGAATCTGCATCAAAACCAAGTACAAGAACTATTGTAACCAATTTCCCTTACTTTATGGCGAACTATTTCCTCTATATCAACCCAACTGTTTGTGGTAATTTCTCCACTAACTAATACCATACCTGTTTTGATCAAAGTTTCACAAGCTACTCGACATTTTGGATCTTGCTCAATAATTGCATCTAAAATTGCATCAGAAATTTGATCAGCAATTTTATCTGGATGACCTTCAGATACAGATTTAGAAGTGAATGTTTTATTTTTCATAATACTAAATTACTTTGTTAGTTAACATAATTAAACTGAACAACTGTATTAAATGCTGTATGAAAGAGTTAGGAAATGGTAATTACATTATGAAGCATGTTTCCTCTTTAGCATTTTTTTGTGCGCATGCAAGCTGAAATCAAAGTGGCGCATTGTTAGTGTTACATATATATCTCTGCTTATCAATCAAAGTCAACTAAAAAATACTTAAAAAATTTAACATTAATAGCCAAATAACGATACAAAGAGTTAAAGAGCTATTATAACTGAGCTAGATATTAGTTATAACTAACAAGCGACAATGTAAAAACAGTTAACATTATCATAACTATGAATATACTAGCT
The DNA here is from genome assembly GCA_020881085.1 of Rickettsia endosymbiont of Bryobia graminum. Taxonomy (GTDB): domain Bacteria; phylum Pseudomonadota; class Alphaproteobacteria; order Rickettsiales; family Rickettsiaceae; genus Tisiphia. The sequence continues at coordinate 1,079 of JAJIYR010000166.1, forward strand.
GATTGGTTATGCAAAGATTTCATTTTGTATAGAATTTTCTCCCCTAGATTATTTAAAATATTATTATCATCTTCTAAATAATCATCCTCTCGTTGTTGGATTTTTCTTTGCTGATTTTTAAAATTGATAGTGTGAAGAATACTTTCAATAATACGAAACAAATCGATATTTATATTTCTCGTTGAACGCCTAGATACTAATCTATTACAGATTAATGATATTATAATAGCTATAAAGATTATTACTAATTCTTTTGCTACTTCCATTATGCCTATATTCACAACTTCCATTGGATAAGGTATATTTATTAATTTTAAAAATTCCTCTAACCAAAAACTAATTATAAAAGTGACTAAAAAAGCAATAAATAAACTAGCTTTACTAAAAATATTTAATTTTGGAGAAAAGGTACCTTTAATATTTTTATATTTCACAATAGTAAATACTGCCAAACAAGTAATTATTTTTAGGATCAAAATAATATAATAACTAAGATCTTTATTTAAATTAGACATTACAAAAATCTTGGTAGTAAACCCAGCAAGTGGAGGGAAAGCAATCATTAAAAAAACACTCAATATTAGGCTACTAAATAATAAAGGAGTTTTTATGGAACTTAATACCTTAATTTCAGAGCATTTTTCTATACCCTGTTGATCCATTAACATTGCCATATATAAAGCAAATAAAGCTTTATATATGATGTTGACAAAAAGAAAAATTAATATACCAATAATTGCATGTTCATGGGTCGATTTTGTACCTATAGCAATTAATACAAAACCAAGCTGTGAAACAGTAAAATAACATATCAATCTTTTAATATTATTTTCAATACAGGCATATATTCCACTGTAAATAATAGTTATTAACCCAAAAAATTTTAAGATTTCTAAACCAGCAAATAATTTTAAGATTATTATAATTGATACTTTACTGGTAAAGCTGATTAAATATATTAATCCTGAACTTGATGAGTTAGTATAACTATTAACTAACCAACCAGAAAAAGGCGGAACTGCAATATTAATAAGACAACCAGAAAGCAATAAAATATAGTAGATATTTTTACTGTCATTTTCTATTAAACTTGTTAAAGAAGTAACCTGAGTATTAGCACCATGTGTAATTATATAACTAATCCCTATCAATATTAAACTACCACTCAACAAATGAGTCAGAAAATATTGCCTAGCATTTATCATACTATTTTTATAATGACCGTAAAAAATCAATATACCAGCACAAATTACCATTATTTCTAGTGAAATAAACATTAAAACTAAATCACTAGCAAATAAACAAATCAAAGAAAAAATTAAATAAAGACTTCCTACTAATACTTCAGATTTCCTATTTTGACCAATTGCATATAAATTAGTAACTAATGCTACAATAATAAAAGCTATAGCTATTAATTGATTCTCATAACTGAAATCAAAAGAAAAATTATTATTTAAAATATTAAAGATCATGTTTATAAAACCTAACTAAATATTGTAGTATACTGAATTAACTTGAAGAGTTGGAGAAATGGTTAACGGTAATAGTTTGGAAATTATCGTTTATTAAGGTACGTAACCTATCTTTATAATTGCCGATGTTGCTGAAAAATTTGTTTATTGCTTCTGAAAATTGTTCAA
>JAJIYR010000167.1 GCA_020881085.1 Rickettsia endosymbiont of Bryobia graminum
TATAAAGATAGGTTACGTACCTTAATAAACGATAATTTCCAAACTATTACCGTTAACCATTTCTTCAACTCTTCAAGTTAATTGAGTATACCATGTGATACAGCAGTACCATAACATTAGGACTTTTGTGTATATATATTTGCTAATACCTCCATTCAACGCCGCAAGCCGCCGGGAATATACACAAAAGAGATTTAAAAACTTAATGAAGCTGTTGAAAAAATATCGCACATTTTGACAAGCTTTATAAACTGACTATAGATAATAAAAAAGGGAGAGCAAATCGCCCCCCTTTTTTTGAGGAATTAATAAGCTTAATTAAAACTTATTAATTACATAGCAAATCTTGCGCCAAGTACTATATTATGAGTAGCATAACGAGTTTTACCGTATAATTTACCATTAACTGGAACTTGATTTCTTGCATGCTTAGTCTTACCATAGTCTACCCATCTGTATGATAGTTCACCTCTGATATCTTGAGTTATATCAAAACCACCACCAACACTTAATTGATAAACAAAGTTATTAGTCTTTTTTGTAGAATAGTTATCAGCAAGACCAGTGACAGTATCAAGAGCATTAATCTTTTCTTTTACTTGCCCCCAACCGATACCAGCTCCTATGAAAGGTCTGAATATTCCGAACTCATAAAGATCATAATAAGCATTAACCATAACTGACATTATGTTATCACCTTTATGTTTTAAATGAATTGCATTACCTGTTGTTGTATTAGTGAAAGTTTTTTTAAATTTTGCTTCAGTTAAAAAATCAAGAGTTAAATCTGTTCTAAGATTATCCATCATGTAGTAACCAACACCAGCACCAAAAATTCCTGAAGTGTTTTTACCTTTCATTCTAACATCCCAGAACTTATCTTTTGCTCTATTTAAGAAACTCACTCCAGCTTCTACTTTTCCATAGAACATACCAGCTTCACTAGCAATATTAGCGCAAGGGGCAATGACTGGTACTTTTTCTTCACACTTATGGCAAGCGAATGAAGAAAAAGAAGTTAAAAGAGTACTTGTAGCTGCTGCGATTAAAAGTAATTTTTTCATAATTTTATTTCTCCTTATATTTTTATTAAATAAAAGTCTATTATTAGTACTTTATTGTTTAATAATTAAGCGACCTTATTTATAGTCACCTAAGAATTTAACATAAACTTACTTTTTTGACTAGAAAACTTATAACAAGAGTTATAATTTTTTTGTACTCTGTGACATAAACTTACAATATGTAATATACCCAATCTCACAATGCAAAGTTTATATCATAGTATATTTCTAGCTACTAAATAAAAATATCAATTAATACTACTTCTATTTTATGATGTGACAATATAATCACACCATACTTTTAATACCTCAGACACTTAAGGTTTTATATATTTTTCAAATTTGTTTTTTTCGTCTTTATATTCATCAGCATCTAATAGCGGAGCTTTCTTAATAGTAATATTTGGCCATTTTTTAGAGAAATCTTTCGCCCTCTCTACCCAGTCAATTAGCTCTTCCGATTCAGGTTTAATAGCTTTAACTGGGCACTCAATTTCACATACTCCACAATCTATACACTCATCAGGGTTAATAACTAACATTAACTCACCTTCATAGAAGCAATCTACTGGGCATACCTCTACACAATCTGTATATTTACATTTTACACATTCATCTGTAACTACATAAGTCATAATACCTCTTTATTCCTTAAGCTTAGCTATTAATACAGATGACCTAAAAGCTAAAACTAGTAAAAAATATAAGATCACACTTAGAAACATCAACATTAACGGCAATAACATTGATTTATGGATAGCTGGACTCCCTAATCTTAAAACACTTGCTGGCTGATGAAGGCTATACCAAATATTTACAGAAAATTTTACTATAGGTATATTAATAAAACCAATTATGGCAATTGCAGAAGCAGGTTTTTCGGCCCGCCAAATATTATCTCCACTATTAACAACTATAATATAACTTAAGTATAATAGAAATAATACCAACATTGAAGTAAGTCTAGCGTCCCAAACCCACCAGGTTCCCCAAATAGGCTTACCCCATAAAGACCCTGTAACCAAACTAATTAAACAAAATACTGCACCAATAGGAGCGCTTGACACTGCCATTAAAAATGACATCCTTGTTTTCCATACTATGTTACTAAAGCTACAGATAGTCATAAAACTATAAATCGCTAAAGCCATCCAAGAAGCAGGAACATGAATATACATAATCCTAACTATTTCACCTTGCTGATAATCAGCTGGAGAAGCTATCAAGGCTTGATATAAGCCTACACTTATTGTGACCAACATTAAAACTAGTAATATTGGAATCATAAAGCGTGTCCACTTACTAAAATAATATGGATTTAATAATTTAAACATTTAGCAACTTGATTAATTATTTTTAAATATTGATTATAAAATAATTCATTATTTATTTTATCTACTTTCCAATTTTCACTTTCTACTTTAACTATATTAGCTTCTAAGTTTTGATAAACTAAAGAATCTTGCTCTATAGTTAGTATTAAGCATTTACTATTTGACTGATTTAATTTCTTTTTTAGATTGTCTATATATTTCAGACTTTTTTGGTTAGGACTATATAATTTTGTTACATTATATTTATTCTCAAAAAAATATTCTAAACTATCAGTAAGTAAAATAACATCTTGTAAAGACGATAATTGCTGATTCTTAATTTTAATAAGCTTTTCAATTTGTTTTTTCGATTCTTGAAGATTTTTTTTAATACATACGCTAAGATCAGGAAACTGCTCTATTAATATTCTAGATACCATCTCTAAAATAATCTGAACATTATATAAATCGAGCCAAACATGCCAGTTATTATAGTTATTATCTTTAATAAGATTTAACTTAGGAAAATCACTTACTCTAATAATATTTTTATTATTTCGATTCATTAATTTACTAACAAAACCATCAAATTCTTCATTGATATATATTACAATATTAGCATCTTGTACTTTTTCCAGATCACTAGGTTTAAGATTATAGTGATGTGGGCAAGCATTACTGCTGGCGATAGCAATTACTTCTGCTTTATCTTTCACCAACATAGACGTAATAGCAGCTAAGGGAGTAATACTAGTAACAATTTTAATCTTACTATTAGCAAAACTCTGATAACTAAATAATACTATAATTAGTATAAAAAACTTCTTAATCATTATCCTTTAATATTTGTAGCAAATGTGCTTTGTTCAAAGTAAAATCACTCTCTACCCACACTCTTTTTAACTTTTGGATAGCAATACCAACTTCTCTACCTTCAATGTTAAACGACTGTAAATCATGACCTGTACACGGGAATATTGGTTTTTGATGCTGAGAATAATCCTTAATAAATTGTTTTGCTGTCGACAAATCTAGTTTTCCAAGCGATACAAGAATATTTAAATTATGCAAATAATTTTCATTCTCTAACCAATCTTTTCGTAAAATATATTTATTAATGTCTTTTTCATTAGACAATTTAATTATAGAAATAATTTTTGCCACTTCATCTCTAGAGAATTTTAAATCTATTAATTCTTTAAATGTGAAGTTATTAACATGACGAAATAAAAGTGAATATCTATGAGGTAAATCTATTGAAACAATATCCTTGGCGATACTAATAGCATTAACAAACGGCTCTTTCTTAAATTGGTTAATAGGAAATATCACTTGCAGTATTCCTGCATTATACATTTCTTGTAAAATATCAGGACTATTATCTGAAAGGATTAATTTATCCATTTCCCATTTAATTCTTTCTCGTGATAGTAATTGAAGATTATCTTTAAGTGTAATGCAAGCCTTTATACCTTCTTGGTCTAAATTTTTTGCGTAATAACAAGAAAAACGGAAAAATCGTAATATTCTTAAAAAATCTTCCTGTATTCTATCGATTGCTTTCCCTATAAATACAAGTCTTTTTTCTTGTAAATCCCCTATCCCATCAAAGTAATCATAGATTTTATGTTGAAATGGACAATAGCCGAGGGCATTAATAGTAAAGTCTCTTCTAGCAGCGTCATCTGCAAAATCATCAGTGAAAGCAACTCTTGCATGCCTGCCATCAGTATCTATATCTTTTCTAAGAGTAGTAATCTCAAATTTCTCATCCTTTAAAAAAGCAGTAATTGTTCCATGTTTTTTACCAGTAGGTATTACCTTAATACCGGCTTTTGATAATATTTCTTCTGCTCTATCAGGCAATAAATCCGTTGCTATATCAACGTCATTATTTATTTTACCAACAATTGCATCTCTAACTGCCCCTCCAACAACTCTGGCAACTCCTCCACCATTTTGTAATATTGACAAAATTCCTTTATAATGATTTGAAGGAATATTTAATTCTTTTATCAATATATACATAAAACCATAAAATTACTTAACCTAAACTATAGATAAGTTATTATCTCATAGTTTGTATTATTTACCTTTAGTCACAGCATCATATTTTTGTAGTTTAATCAATATTGATTCTAAGTCCTGTAGTTTAATCATGCATGGACCATCACTTGGAGCATTGTCAGGATCTTCATGCACTTCCATAAAAACACCAGCCACCCCAACACTAACTGCCGCCCTGGCTAGTATTTCTACATATTTTCTCTCACCACCACTACTATTACCAATACCACCTGGTTGCTGAACAGAATGAGTTGCATCAAAAATCACTGGAGAACCAGTTTCCATCATAATCGGCAAACTACGCATATCTGACACTAAGGTATTATAACCAAAAGATGCTCCTCTCTCTGTTAACATAATATTATTAGTACCAAATGCTTCTAGCTTAGCATGAACATTTTTCATGTCCCATGGTGCAAGGAACTGGCCTTTTTTAACATTCACAATTTTATTAGTTTTAGCAGCAGCAAATAATAAATCGGTTTGTCTGCATAAGAAGGCAGGTATTTGTAATATATCAGCTACTTCTGCAACCATTGCACATTGATTCTCTGTATGAACATCAGTAAGAATAGGACAGTTGAAGGTTTCTTTTACTTTAGATAAAACTTCTAGACCTTTTTCAAGCCCTATACCTCTTTTGCCATTTATTGAAGTTCTATTTGCTTTATCAAATGATGATTTATAGATAAAAGGTATTTTCAATTTCGACGTAATATTCACTAAGTTTTCAGCTATGAATAAAGCATGATCTAAATTTTCTATTTGACATGGACCTGCTATTAAAACAAATGGCTTGTCATTAGCAATCTTAATGTCCTGCAGACTTATTACTTTATGCATAGTTACCGTTACCTTTTAGTATATTTATTATTTAACTAGTAAAGCTTATGTTTTATTTAGCTATTGGCAAACTAGTACTTTCCACCGGCTTATTATCATCTACTTGATCAATCTTCTCAATTATCCCAGCATTTCTTCTAGAGGAAAGATTTGCTAGAACAATAGCGTTGATTATAAAGCAAGCTGCTAGCACTACTGTAGTTTTAGTTAGAAAATTGGCTACAGTTCGACCTGCTACTACTCCCCCCATATTATTACCACCTATTCCACTTAAACCATCACTACCTGTTTTTTGCATTAAAATTACTATTATTAGTAATATTGCTATTACAACATGAACAAAAAGTAATATATTCATCATTTTTATATAAACTCATTATTTAACATTTTTACTAAAGCTTGATAAGCCATGGAGGATTTACCAACTAGACTAGGACACCGTCAATTTCTTGTAAACTTAATATTTGCTCTATATTATTCAAATTTACAGATCCACCATACACTAAGCTGATATTATTTGCAACTTGGCTTTGGCTAAGAAAGGAATTAATAATATCAAATACTTCTACTAATTCATCTTTTTTTGGAATATTACCTGTTCCTATTGACCATACTGGTTCATAGGCTATGATATAATGCTTAGTTAAGTCCTGGTAATTTTTAGGCAAGGATTCAACTAATTGTCTTAGTAAAAACTCTTTATAAGTTTTATTTACTCGCAAGTCTAAATGCTCACCAATGCAAATAATAGGAGTCACGTCAGCATCAAAACAATTCTCCATTTTTTGTCTTATTAATTGATTAGATTCATTAAGTAAGTCTCTCCTCTCACTATGACCAATAATCGAGTAATTAATATTACTTAACTTTAATAAAGAACTTGAATATTCTCCTGTATAATTACCTTCTCCTTGGTATTTACTCACATCTTGAGCACTAAATGCCAAAGATTTAAACTTATCAGATAAATAAGACAAGTAAATAGACGGAGGAGCTATAATAAGATTATTATTATAATCATGTTTAACAAGTTTATTGCAAAAAGTAAATGCTTCCTCAAGACTTAAATTCATTTTCCAATTAGCAATAAGTAGTTTTTTCATAAAAAAACTTGCAGATATTAATGTACACAACTATTTTATTAACAGCTGAAATTAAAAAATGCAAATATATATTTATGCTAAATAAGATTAGAAAGACCGCCGATAGTTTTGTAATGAAAATGCTCCTAGCAATGATAGCCTTTGCATTTGTTGGGTGGGGTATTAAAGATGTTCTTCAAGGAAATCAAAACTTTGATATAGTTAAGTTCTCTAATACAAAAAACATTACAGAGGATGATTTTCTGAGAGCAAAAACTGAACAAATTCGCTTATTACAAAAGCAAACAGGTTCTAATTTAAGCGAAGATCAAATAAAGCAATTAAATATTGATAATTTTATTATCAAAAAACTTGTTAATGACAGTATCTTAAATTATTTAGTTCAATATTATGATTTAGATTTGACTGATGACACAGTAGCTCAATTAGTAAAAGACTCTCCTCACTTTAAAAATGAGCAAAATATCTTTGATTTAGCATTATTTAAAAATTTTCTTAAGAATTCTTATACTACTGAGGAAAAATATTTAACAGATCTCAAAGAACAATCCTTAAAAAATACTTTAATAACTATTTTTTTAGAATCATTTCCTGTACCTAAAATAACTATTCAAAATATAGTTAATTATATGGCTGAAACAAGAGATATAACCCTAGTACAAATGGATCTAAAATACTCTTCTAAAAATGAACCTATAGATTCCCCAACTGAAGGACAATTAGAAGAGTTTTATAAAAATAATCAAAATCTTTTTGAGTTATCAGAAAAACGTAGCGTATCATATATAAAAACCTCAAATTCCTCATTACAGAAGCAAATCAATAATAGTAATGAGGAATTATTAAATTTTTATAATGAAAATAAAGAAGAATTCACTAATAAAAAATTTAATGATGTACAAAAAGAAGTTGATAAAATATTACAAAAACAAAAATCTGAAAAAATAAAACTTCAGTTAGTTAAAAATTTAGAGGATGATGTAGCAGCAGGATTAACTTTAAAGGAAATCTCTGAAAAATATCAATTACCTATAAAAAATATAAACTATACAACTTATCAGGATTTACTTAATAATTCTGAAATAGCTCTAAATGCAGATAATATTTTTGAGTTAACTGAAGGGGAAGTATCATATCCCATGGAGCAAGCAAATTCTGAATCTTTCATAGTTGTTGAAGTTAAAGAAATCCAACAAAATAAAATACAAGAATTTGCTTTAGTTAAAGATCAAGTAAAAAAACTTTTATACGAACAAAATTTAGAAAATGCTAATTTAAAGAAATTTAAAGACTTTGCTAATAATTACAAGCTAAACAATAATCCACCTCAAGGGGTTACCTTGAATAATATGCAACTAACACGATCTGAAATTCAAGAAAATAGCCAACTTCTTCCAGATTTATTAGTAGCTATTTTTCATACCAACACCGATTCTAATACTCATGTTTTCCAATCAAAAGATATAGCTTATTTCGCTCACATAAAATCAATACAAATTGATAAGGAAAAAAGCAAAAATATTGAGAAGGAAAATCTTAAGAATATTACTCAAACTATCAAAAATAGCATTATTGATGAATTAATCAGCTATGGTATTAAACAAAATAATATGGTCATACAAAAAATAAAAGTAATCCCCGCCGCAAGCAGCGGGGTATTTTAGAAGAAAGCTAGCTGATGATCCTCATGCAGTTTCTTATATTCCATGCCTTGGTTTTTTTACGTATTTTCCTATCATATTCTCATTTCCATGCTTACCTAC
>JAJIYR010000168.1 GCA_020881085.1 Rickettsia endosymbiont of Bryobia graminum
TCTTTAGAAATTTGCTTTATCTTCTCTATAAACTCATTCCTTAAACCAATATCCCTTTTGGGATGCAAATGAGTTTTTTTTATAAGTGTAGCCTAATAGCTTTCTATAATAATTTATTCTAGTTCTTTGTAATCTATTACCGTTAACCATTTCTCCAACTCTTCAAGTTAATTCAGTATAATAAAAGAATATATAGGTTTAGTAATTGTATGATCTTTAAGTGTTAGAACTTTATATCCCTTTATATAATTAGAATATTTTTTATTTACTAATTCAGCTGTCCAATGAATATTTTTATCCCACCAAGCTTTAACATGAGGAGTTTCAAGCCATTTTAGTAGTAATGGAAAATGAGATTTGTTAAGCGGAATAAAACTAATTTTCATAATAAGTCTTGTTAAAATTTTTATAAGACTTTTGTATCATAGAAGAAACAAAACTTAAAATCATAGAAGAAAATTTTCTAAATTTTAAAATCTTATATTGTGAAGCGTCTTATCAGAGTATAATGTAATTATATGTATGTCACAGGTTTTTAATTATGAATAATAATTCTGCTTTTTATCAAGCTATAATGTCAGGAAGAAATAACTGGCTCAATTTTTCATCTAGAGCTGGTAGATTTGAATATTGGGCATGGGCAATATTTATGGGATTACTCGATGCAATCATTAATATTCTCCTTCTTAACGACATTGATACTCAATATATTATTGATAATTTTAAATTTCCTCCTTTGTCTTTTGCTAATAATATATTTTTTCTATTATCAATATTATTATACATATTTAGTTTTATATCTTCGCTTTCTTTAGGTTTTCGCCGTTTGCATGATATTAATAAAAGTGCTTGGTGGAATTTGCTTGTATTTATTCCGATTCTGGGTTGGATTATTTTATTTTACTGGATGGGTATTAAAAAAGGAGACGATTCTTCAAATCGCTTTGGAGAACCAAGCAATATTATTGCATCTGGTATAGATATATTATTATTAATAGGAATTCTTATACTATCGATTTCTGTAAATGTTGTTTCCAAAGATCCTTTAACAAATCCAAAGCAAATAGAGCAACATTTATCAGTAGATAATTAAAAGATACTATGCGCATATCTAATCCTTTCTTCAATTTCATGACGGAAGTGGCGTATTAAACCTTGGATAGGCCATGCAGCTGCATCACCAAGTGCACAAATAGTGCGTCCTTCTATCATTTTAGTAGTATCTAATAGTTGATCTATTTCCTCTATCTTTGCCTGTCCTTTTACTAATCTCATCATCACCCTCCACATCCAGCCTGTACCTTCTCTACATGGAGTGCATTGCCCACATGATTCATGCATATAGAATTTGCTAAGCCTAGCAATAGCGTAAATAATATCAGTAGAATTATCCATAACAATTATTCCGCCAGTACCGAGAGCAGAACCAAGAGATTTTAAGCTATCAAAATCCATTGTTCCATCTTCACATAGTGATTTTGGTAGCAAAGGTACAGATGAGCCGCCAGGAATAATAGCTTTAAGGTTATCCCAACCACCTCTTACGCCACCAGCATATTTGTCAATTAATTCTCGGAGTGGTATACCTAAAGCTTCTTCAACATTGCAAGGTTTATTAACATGACCAGAAATGCAGAAAAGTTTAGGTCCAGTATTGTTAGGTTTCCCAATTGAGGCGAACCAGTCAGCACCACGCCTAAGGATAGTAGAGACAACAGATATAGATTCTACATTATTGATAGTAGTCGGGCAGCCATATAAACCAAAGTTAGCAGGAAAGGGTGGTTTTAGTCTAGGCATACCTTTATTACCTTCTAGACTTTCAAGTAGAGCAGTTTCTTCTCCACAAATATATGCACCAGCTCCTCTATGTAAATAAATATCTAGATTATAACCGCTATTGCAGGCATTTTTTCCAATAAATCCAGCATCATAAGCTTCATCTATAGCTTTTTGTACAGAAGATGATTCATTATAGAATTCTCCTCGAATATATATATAGCAAGTATTGGCATTAATAGCAAAACTAGCTAATAAGCATCCTTCTATTAATTTATGCGGTTCATATCTTAAAATATCTCTGTCTTTACATGTGCCTGGTTCTGATTCGTCAGCATTAACTACCAAGTAACTAGGTTTAGGGTGATTTTTAGGCATAAATGACCATTTAGTACCAGTAGAAAAACCAGCTCCACCTCTACCTCTAAGACCGGATTTTTTTACTTCCTCTATTATCCATTCTCTGCCTTTACTAATTAAATCTTTGGTGTTATCCCAATCTCCCCGTTTTTTACTATTGGCTATATCAGATTTTTCATGCCCATTAATAGTAAAATTAGTAAAAATTCTATCATTGTCTTTTAACATAAACTCACTCTTGAGAAGATCTCTTAATTATAGTTAGTATAGCTGAAGGGAATTAATTGTGAAGAGTAAATATAAGAGGTTAAAATTTATGCAATAAGCCATTGTTACCCGCTTATATTTCAGCAAAATCTTCAATTCTAATTCCTAAGAGTACTCTTTGATTTAAGATGGTACGAGTTGTTCCTATAAAAACCATATTAAATACGGAAGAACTATAATTATCTAATACTATATGTATAACGATTTTTTCCAAGTATAATTACAACTAATAACTTAAAATTAACATATCTCTATCTATTCTAAAGCCTTTAAAACGCTCTAATACTGACATTCCCATTAATGAAATATCAAGACCACCAGTACCAACATGGGCATCAATATTATGAAAAACAGCATCACCAATTTTGATATTATCTAATTTTAGAGAGGCGGCATTACTAAGCCCATTAGCTGTAGAATAAGTCTTAGTATATTTCAATTTTGATAAATCTATATTTAACTTTTTAGCATCTTGGGTAGTAAGAGCTACATCACTTGCTCCAGTATCAATCATAAATTTTATTTTTACGTTATTAACCATTGCATCAAGATAAAAATGTCCATCGCTGTTGCGGCTAATTACTAGTTCTCCTTGCTTATTAATCCAATTATGTGACGGTACTAATACTGATACTACTCTTTGGGTGAAGTAATCTAACTCAAATCTAAATGCGTAACCAATAATTATGAGTAGAAATATTCCAGTCCAAGTTAGTAATTGTCCTGAAGTTGCTATAAGATTTTTTTGCTTAATGGAATTGTAAACCATACTAGTAATGATTGTAGCCATTATAAAAAATGAAGCTGCTGTAGTACCATCAAAGGAAAAATCTGGATAATTTTTCATTGCTATTGTTTTAACAATAAAAGTAAGTAGAGTACTAACAGTAAGTATTATTAGTATTTTGATTAAGTTATTATTTCTCACATTAAATCACCAATATTTTCTAAAAATAATCTTGCTCTATGAGATTTTGGTTTCTTAAAAAATTCTGAAGCAACTTGATCTGCTAACATTTGTCCATGATCCATAAAAATTACTCTATCAGCTATGAATTTAGCAAACTTAATGTGATGAGTAACAACAATCATGGTCATTTTATTTTTTAGTAAAGATATTATTTCTATAATATCTTTAATGTTTTCTGGATCTAATGCTGATGTTGGTTCATCAAATAAAATTATTTCAGGATCCATCATTAAAGCTCTACAAATAGCTACCCTTTGTTTTTGTCCACCTGATAAATTGATAGGGAAGGAGTTAATTTTTTGCTTTAAGCCAAACTGTTCAAGTAATTTTTCTGCCTTATCAACTGCTATTGGTTGTTTCATTTTTAAAACATTAATAGGGGCGTATATTAAATTATCTAGAACATTTAAATGAGAAAAAAGATTGAATGACTGAAAAACCACACCAATTTTTAAGCAAAGTTTTCTTTTATTTCTATGGTTTAATTTTTTGTCATTAATAATTACATGGCCTGTAGTTGATGCCTCTAATCCATTCATGATTCGTAGTAAAGTTGATTTGCCACTACCAGAAGAACCTATAATAGCGGTAGTTTCTTTTTTTTCAAATTTCAGATCTATTTCTTTTAAAGCGTAATTTTTACCATAACACTTGGAAAGTTTATCTATTATTATCATATAGTTTTTAACTGATTATATAATTTTAAGTTTTTTGTATTTATTCTATCTTAATAGCAATTTTCTATCATTATTAACTTAACATCAATTTATAGCGCTAGTTGCCTAAACTACAAGTACTTACGTATCATTTTTAATAGTAGATTAAAAATTTTTCTTTAAAAATAGCTGTTAAAAAATTTTTTATACACTTGTACTTCTAGAGCGCATTGCTATTAGTCCTACAAGGTGGAATTTTGGCGAATTTTGATGTCACCAGAAATTGCTTTTATAATTTGATAGTTATGTAGTAATAATATCTTAAAATATATACAGCACTAAGATGTACTTTTCTAGGTGACTACGCATATAGTTGACTCACGATGAGGTCACTCTTAATTACGTTATGTTATATTGTTAAACTGTTACATTATTATTTTATAACCATCATATAAAGGTTTGATATTATCAGGTAATATTTTTGAGATTTCATGATAATCAATTGAGTGATTCATATTAGTAAGTAATATTTGTTCCGGTTTAAATTGGTTACTCCATTCTAACACTTTGTCTAATCCTGCATGAGTATTATTAGCTTTATAATCTACACAATCTAAAATCCAGATTTTAATATTTTGGAGGAAAGGTTTAGATTCTTCTGGAAAGCTTAATACATCACTGGAATATACAAAATCTCCTATCCGGAGTCCTAAACTATCTATAGTACCATGATTTTGCTTAAAGCATTGTATTTCTATTGTTTTAACAGTAAATTTTTCAAAAAAATCTATAGATCTGGCAATTAATTTTTCTGGTGTAAATAAATACTTATGACAAGCAGTAGTTTTTACTATTGATTGATGATCAGAAAATATTTCTAAAGGCCTATTTTGAATAAAAGGAAATACTCGTAAATTATCAATACCACTAACATGATCTGCGTGATAATGTGTTAATATAGCAGCATCTAATTTTTTAATTCCCTCTCTAACTATTTGATATTTAATATCAAAACCAAAATCAATAAGAATTTGACTGTTACCATCATCAATATATATTGATGACCTAGTTCTTTTATTGTAACTTAATGAGGAAGAACAGATATTGCAGTCGCAACCAATCATTGGAACGCCTAGTGATGATCCGCAACCTAAAACTGTTACTTTTAGCATAATATTTATTTACTTAAACAAAAATTAGAAATGTTTGAACTTTTATATAATTTTCAAGGTCTTAATCAATCAATATTCTTATCAATTAATAAACTAGCTAATCATTCTAGCATAATAGCTAATATTCTACAAATCATCTCTTATTGTTTTAATATTAGCAATTTTGTAATAGTTTATTTTATATTTTGCATATATTTTTATACTCAAATAAAAAAGACACAAGATATAAATCAAGCCTATCTAAAATTTTGGCCTATCTATAATAAAATAATATTAATTGGTATAATATACACTATCTTTGGCTTTACTTATGCTATTTTAAAATTCTCAGTTAATCTCTCAAGACCATTTTGTTCTTTGCCGTTAGGTAGTTTCATTACCATTCTTGATGTAAGTCAAGAGCGATGTCTGTCAAGTTTTCCAAGTAGCCATGTAGGGCTTGCAGTACTAGTAGCATATAGTATTTGGTCTAATATAACCAACATACAGAAAATTATGGCAGTCTTCGTAGTAACCTTAGTAGCTATATCACGTATTTCCTTAGCTATGCATTATCCAGCAGATATTATTTGGAGCTTTGCTATTACAATAATTATAATATTTATTGGAAAAATTATTTATAAGATTTTTTCTAATAATTTAATAAAATGGTTTGGGGAAATAGTTTTTAAATAAAAGTAATACCCGCCGCAAGCAGCGGGGTATTTTAGAAGAAAGCTAGCTGATGATCCTCATGCAGTTTCTTATATTCCATGCCTTGGTTTTTTACGTATTTTCCTATCATATTCTCATTTCCATGCTTACCTACCGTACTCGTAAAATATCTATCAGTTCTATATTCTCCACCGCAAAATTGTTTCTTTACCTGTGGACACTGTCTAAATATTTGACGAGCTGTAACACTTTTAATTGTTGTTACTATTTTTGTTACGCTATAGGTTGGTACAGATTGTACTAAAAAATGGACATGATCTTCATCAACCCATATTTCTA
>JAJIYR010000169.1 GCA_020881085.1 Rickettsia endosymbiont of Bryobia graminum
ATAGACACCAAAAATATTTAATAATCGTAGCATTGGATATTTTCGAGAAATTCAGAATCAGATAAGGAAAGGTGTACCTGAGGTAAAATTATTGACGATAAATCATGATACAGAAAAAATTCATATGCATCTGTCAAAACCACCTAAGGTAAAAGTTAGAGATGTGGGTAGGACAATAAATTCTATAACTGGGGGATTATTAAAAAAGAAGTTTGAATATATGACGAAAGCTTATTGGGGAATTGATCGGCTTTGGTCATAGGGATATTTCATCCCACTGTTTTAATCAATGTGCATGTTTTCAAACGATATAAAAAACATCAGTGGCATTAAGATATAGGGTACGATCTGAAAGTATTCAATATTTAGACGGACATAGATACCACGGGGCTTGCCCCGTAGAGCGTTCACAATTGCGTTAGCTGCATGAGAAAAGACTTAAGAAAATCAAGCATAAAAATAGTTTGCTAGTAAATAGAATTAGTTAACTATGTATTCGAATAGTGACATTTTGGCAAAATATTCATAAATATTAAAGTTATAAATTCAATAAGAACTAAAAATTTATTAAGAATATTACTATACACGCTAATATACTTACTTAATTTGTAAGGTTGTTTTATAATCATTTAATAGAGTTATCCCTAGGCTGGATTCAGGAGTAACGTATTATGGATTAAGTCTCATTCTATGAGTGTTTTTATTGATGCTTCATTTTTAAGGAATATACATAATATTAAATAATACATTAACAAAAAATTAAATTTAGAAATTTTTTATGGTTAAGAAAATAATTGTAATTTTATTTATAGTAATAGGGCTATTAGTAAGTGGTTTTCTAATTGCTATAAATTCTATTAATTATAATTTAATTTCTAACTATTTAGTTGAGAAGTTAAATATTTCTGAAAAATCAATAGGTGAAATAAAAATTCAAAAATTTCCTATTCCTAGAGTTGTGATTGATAATATAAAAGAAGAAGGAGAATTAGAGTTACAAGATATAGAAGTTTCTTTTAATTTGTTGTCATTATTAAGATTTAAGCCTGAAATCAAAGTAATAAAAATAAATAATATGACTATATATTCAGATCAATCAGGTTTGGATATTATAAATCATGATAAAGTAATTAGCCTATATTTAATAAAAGATTTTAAAGATATAAATTTTGATGTTAAGAATCTTGGTATTATAGGTGAAAATAAAGAGTTAATAATTAGTTTTAGCCACTGCTATTTAACTCAAAAGGATTTATTTTCTAATAAAATTCTTTTTAAAGGGAAATTACAAGATAGCAGCATAAAATTTTCTGGCTTTATAGAAAAAAAAGATAAACAAACGGACTTTGACCTAACCATCTATAATGATGATTATAATCTTCATTTGCTAGAAAATTATGTAAATAATAAACTAGTTAATGGTAAAGGAGAATATATAGTTCAGAATTTAGCAAGCGTACTAAATCATTTAGTGCCAGAATTGAATTTATTCTTTAGAAAATTAAATCAGACTGAAGATGTAAGTGTTAAGTTTGATATCCTTCCTACAGAAGAGTTAATTAAATTAGAGAATTTAATTATAGATTCAGCTTCATTCTCTGCAAAAGGTTTAATGTATTTAGGTAAAAATGACAATATTAAAAATATAATAAATTTAACCTTTTCTAAAATAGATATAAGAACATTAGTAGCCTCATCTAATGATATTAGTAACCTTACAGATACAGCCTATGGTTTAAGGTTTATTTTTGGTGAAAAAACTTTAACAGGAAATATTTCTGCTGACCAGATAATCTTAAATAATGGAGAGATATTAAGTAATACTAGATTATTAATGGATTTAAAAGATAGTATATTAGTGATACCAGATTTTTCTGGTACTATAGGATCGGGAGGGAAATTTCAGTTCATAGGTAATATTACTCAAAATTCAGTAAGGAGTGTATTTGATGGTAGTGTCCATTTACAACATAAAGACCTTAATACAATACTAAATATTATAGGGCAAGAGCAATTAATAAGCAGCAAACCGACGCCTTTTAACCTGTCGTCAGATTTAAAGTTGACATTGATTGATATATTTTTACAAAACCTATTAATAAAAACAAATGATACTAAGGTTGAAGGTAGTATTATTACCAGATTTATTGGTTCTATGCCACATATTTTGGCCAACCTTAATTTTTCTTCTATTAATCTAATTGAAGAAGGATATCCGGTAATTTCTCCAATGATAGATTTAATAAAGGGATTAACGAAAGATATGAAAGCAAGTTCATATTTAACCAAATATATTCCCTTTAGAACAATAGGATATTTAGGTAATTTTGATATTATTATAAATGACTTACTTATAGGAGATAAATCATTTGGTAAGACCTATATCTTAGCAAATGCTTCCCCTGGTAATGTTGAAATTACCAATTTTGACTTAAGAAATGATAATTTATATATAAATCTTAGTGGAAAATTATTAGCAAATTCTATTAAACCGCAGTTAGAAATTCAAATTAATGATGGTAACTTTAATATTAGCCCTATAGCTCCTACAATCTTATTGGATATCAGGAATAAATTATTGAATGAATTTGATTTGGAAAAAATAGGAATAAAATTAGATATTTTATTAGCTACAATAAATTGGGGTGATTTAATATGGAAAGATTTGAGAGTGTCGTTATCTAATGATAATACATTATTAAAAATAGAGGGCTTAAAGAGTGATATCCTAGGAGGGGGGTTAGAAGCTGAAGGTAATATTTTATTATCTCCATATACTTTGAATTTTGTTTATGCACTTAATTCGATTGATTTAGCTAAGTTATCTATTTTCTTTACTAAGGAATTTTTAGATAATCAAGGCGGGGTTAGCATAAATGGAAACTTTTCTGCAACAGGAGATAGTTTAGAGAAACTATTATATAATTTGACCTCGAAATCTGACTTTATAATTAAAAGCTCAAGAATTAATAATTTTTCTATAGATTCATTAATAGAGAAAGTAAATAGTAAAAACTATGATTATAAGAACCTAAAAAATGATATGACAATAGCCTTATCTCAGGGACAAACAGGCGTGAATAGTGCATATGGTAGTTTAAGTTTAGAAAAGGGTGTAATCACTATTCAAGACATATTATTTAATACTAAATATACAAGTGGAGTTGCTTCTTTAGTAACTAACATATATAATTCTGATATTTTATTAAATTCAATTTTCTCGTTTTATATTAATTATGGGGGGGGGGATGGTAAACTACCTATTATAAATGTTAATGTTACCGCGAAAGGGAACATATCTAATATAATTCGAACTGCTGATGATACAGAGTTAGAAAATTTTCTTACAAAAGGAAAAAATCCTTCATAACATCCGAGTTAGGATTATATTGGCTTTGTTGCATAGATATAGAAAATATGTGTATGATACAATGTAAATGTATATGACAATAAAAATCAAAATCCACAAAATTATTACCATGGAGAACTAATAGTAATAGGCTTTATAAACCAAGGGTACAAAAATATATTTTTTAGTAGCAAAAATAGCTACTTTTAAAAGTGTGAAGATACTACTGTAAATTATTGTATTTAATGCTTAATAAACTTTTGAAATTTTAGAAAAAAGTTGAGCGTCATATTAAAATTATATAATGAGATAAAATGTTAATATCAAAAATTTTTAAAGATTATAGATTATTTGAGATATCAATCCTTGGAATAGTGAGTGGTATGCCACTAGCAATATTGTTCTCCATTCTTGCTGCCTGGCTTAAAGAATCAGGTATTGATATTGCTATTATCACTACCTTTGCAGTTGCTAGATTATCATATTCATTAAAAGTTTTTTGGTCACCTGTAGTCGATTATGTTAAAATACCAATATTAAAGAAATTTGGTGATCGTAAAAGTTGGATGATACTATGCTGCGGTTTAATCTCATTAGTGCTCTTTGCTATGAGTACAGTAGACCCTAGTAAATCCTTGACTATATTATATTTCCTTTCTATCTGTCTTGGCTTTTTATCAGCA
Source organism: Rickettsia endosymbiont of Bryobia graminum (assembly GCA_020881085.1). Classification (GTDB taxonomy): domain Bacteria; phylum Pseudomonadota; class Alphaproteobacteria; order Rickettsiales; family Rickettsiaceae; genus Tisiphia. Next base: position 4,033 of record JAJIYR010000169.1, read on the forward strand.
ACATTTGATATAGCTGTAGATGCTTTTAGGGTAGATAGATTTGAACAAGGAACTCAAAGTATAGCAAGTGCTTCAGTAGTCTTTGGTTATAGAATAGGTATGCTGATTACTGGGGCTGGAGCATTATATTTTTCTGAAGTAACAGGTGATTGGTCTTTAACATTTATAGCTATGAGTACTATCTTTGTTTTAGCAAGTATTTTTATAATTACTGTTAAGGAGAAAAAAATCATAAGAGAAAAAATTACTAATTTTTCTTTTACTTCTCTAGTCGATTTAGTACTAAAACCTTTTAAAGAATTTTTTACTAGAAAATATGCAGTGACTATTTTATTAGCAATAGTTTTCTTTAAATTAGGCGATGCTATGCTTGCTGTTGTAGCGATGCCTTTTTACCTAGAGCTGGGTTATAGTAAAGGACAAATAGCATTGATTACTAAATTTTATGGGTTATTTGCAACATTAGCAGGATCTTTTGCTGGTGGTATAGTTGTTTATAAGCTTGGTAGTTTTAGAGGATTAATTATAACAGGTGTTATTCAAAGTTTAACTCATATAGCGTTTATTTGGTTGAATCATCAAATTGTAGCAGATGAAGCATTACTAGTTGCTATTACTATAGAAAATTTTGCAGCAGCGATGGGAGCTACAGCTTTAGTAGGTTATATTAGTAATTTATGTAATAAAAAATATTCTGCTTCACAATATGCTTTACTTAGTAGTAGTGCTAGTTTATGTAATAATACTCTTACTATTTATGGTGGAAGTCTGGTAAAAATACTAGGGTGGGACAGTTTTTTCATACTAACAATTGTTTTAGCCTTGCCAGGGCTTGCTATTTTGTTTTATCTTAATAACAAAGCGAAAGTATAGAGAATTAGAGGAATGTTTATTGGTTTATCGCTATGTTGAAAAAATTATCATGGTTTTATGTCGTTAATTTAATTACTTTAAGTATCAATCTTAACCAGGCTTATGCAGGAAAAAAATCTATATTTTTTCCTATTGAAGCGAGTCTTGTTATAGATTCTAAAACTGGTAAGGTATTACATGATAATAATTCTAAAACTTCAATTGTGCCAGCTTCTATATCTAAGCTTATGACTTTATATATATTATTTGAGTCAATAGAATCTGGTAAAATAACTATGAATCAGAGAATGTATATTTCAAAGAAGGCAGAAGTAGTTATGCCGTCCAAGTTAGGGGTTAAAGCTAATAGTTATATTACAGTAAAAGAGGCAATACCAGCTATTGCGATAAAGTCAGCAAATGACGTTTCTATTGTAGTAGCTGAACATCTTAAAGGTTCTGAAGAAAAATTCGCTCAGCTTATGACTATTAGAGCTAAGCAATTAGGGATGAAGGATACTGTTTTTACTAACTCCTCAGGAATACCTGATATTATTCATAATAAAAGTACAGCTAGAGATCTTGCTAAATTAGCTATGGCTATTAAAAGAGATTTTCCAAAATATTACCCTGTACTTTCAGAAAATAGTTTTGTTTACCGAGGCAAAGTGGTTAAAGGTCATAATAGGGTTAATGAAACCTATCCATGGGCTGCTTGGGGGAAAACAGGGTTTGTTAATGCCTCAGGTTATAATCTCATTACTGAAGCAACTAAAGACGGAAAATCTTTAATAGCAGTTGTTACTGGCGGCAAAACTTGGAGATCCAGAGATGAGAAAATGGTAAAGTTGTTAAATAGTCATCTAGGAATAAAAGAAGCTAAAGTGATTATGGTAGCTCAAACTAATTGTAAAGAAGGTCAAAAAACTAAGTTAATTAGTAAAAAAACAGTTAGTAAGAAGGCAAATTCTGCTCAAGAGCTTGCTATGATTTTGGATCAAGTAAATAGTAAAAAAGTTCAGAAAGCAAAATTAGTTAATATAAAAGATAATAAAAAAGTTAAAGTTACTAAGATTGCTGTTAATAATACTAAGTTAAAGAATAAGAAAAGAGGGGCTTAAGAAAGAGTCTTTTTACTAAATTACAGTTTGATTAGCTAAGGTCTAAAAGTCTTTATTTTTAATTTAAACATTATGTTACTTAATATATTATGAAAAATGTTGTGGTAATTCTTTCTGGGTGTGGTTATTTAGATGGATCGGAAATTTTTGAGGCAGTTTTTACATTATTAGAGTTGGATAAGCATAAAGTTAATGTAAGAATTTTTGCTCCTAATAAAAACCAACATTATGCTATGAATCATCTTAGTCAAAAAGAAGTGTCAGAACAGCGTAATATTTTAGTAGAATCTGCTCGAATAGCTCGTGGTAAGATAGAAGCATTGGAGCATTTAAAAGCAGAGGATTTTGATGCTTTAATATTACCAGGTGGTTATGGAGCAGGTTTAAATTTATCTGATATAGCTTTACAAAATGAAAAAGGCGTAGTATTGCCTGAGTTGCAAGAAATAATAATAAAATTTTATAAATTATCAAAACCAATAGGAGCGATGTGCTTTGCTCCAACAGTAGTAGCGGCCGCTTTAAGAAATCATACTAAAATTACTATTACTCTTGGCAATGCCAATGATTTAATTAGTGCGCTTGGAGCTAATGAGGAAATTTGTAAAGTGCAAGATATTGTTATCGATAAGACTAACAAAATAGTTACCACTCCTGCTTTCATGTTAGATGCCCCTATATCTGAAATACATATAGGAATTCACAATTTAGTAAATAAAGTTCTTGAGATGTAAGGCTCTACCATTTCTGCTGAAAAGCAGAAATGGTATTATATTGGTCTAAAGCTTTACTAAACTAACTACCTGGAACTCTATCAGTACTTTTTCTTTTATTTGGATCAGTAGGAGTATGAGTAGATGATTTAATTTTATTCTCATCTGATTTAATTGTTGTCCCTGCTTGTGATAATCTTTTTCCTGCTTCTTTTAAGATTGTATACTGAATTAACTTGAAGAGTTGGAGAAATGGTTAACGGTAATAGTTTGGAAATTATCGTTTATTAAGGTACGTAACCTATCTTTATAATTGCCGATGTTGCTGAAAAATTTGTTTATTGCTTCTGAAAATTGTT
>JAJIYR010000170.1 GCA_020881085.1 Rickettsia endosymbiont of Bryobia graminum
TCTTCAATTGTTGAATACATTGAATGCTATTATAATAGTAAACGTAGACATTCTTCTATTGGTTATCAAATACCTATAGATTTTGATCTAAATTTAACTTTAGTCGCTTAACTAATTGTCCGGAAAACTAATACAAGATCACTAAATCATTTAACTACTAGAGGTGCATATGTGGATATTGTAGAAAGTTATATAAAAGAACATCCTGAATCTAAAAATAGGAAATTATATTTTACTGAAGAAGAAGTTTTATCAGATACTGAGCGTAAATTAATGAAAGAAGTAGGAGATGATGTACCTTGCCTAATTGCAATTAATATTTTATCTAGATGCAAAAATTATCTACACCAGCATCCAGATTATCAGAAAGATTTAGAAAATTATTTACGTATTAATTCGAATGATCAGATTTTAGTTAATAATTTAATGAGTATTGATTATAAAGACTCGGAGCCATTATATAATTAGCGTTTGGAATTTAAGTAATACGCATCAAAGGTGCAAATATAGTTACAATTAGTTTGTAACTATATTTAACTATAATGACTTTTGAGTAATTACTGCAAAGGCTAGCGCTAGAGGGTAATCATCTGAAATTGATAAATGAATTTGTAGACCATCAAATTTTTTATAATCATTATATAAAGAGATTTTTACAAATGGTCTACCTAATTCATCATTTAATATAGAAATATCTTTGAAACTAAAATCTCGACCAATACCTCTGCCAGTAGCTTTACTTATAGCTTCTTTTGCAGCAAATCTTTTTGCTAAAAAATTACTATATGATTCTTTATTAAGAGAGGATAATTTTTGTATTTCAGGTTGGGAAAGAATTCTTTCGATAAAACGCTGTTGGTACAAATTTAATAATCTCTCAATCCTAAGGATTTGAACTATATCTGTACCAACGCCAATAATCACGATTTTTGTTCTTCTTCACTGATATTATCGTCAAACATTTGATCTTCTAGATCAGAATAATCATCTGTAATATAAACATCTGAACCAGATGGTAAATAATCAAAACTTTCTTCTGCGGCACTAGCTGCAGCTTCCGTTGACTCTTCATCGTCAATTGGCTCAACTCTACTTCTTGTTCTAAGGCGGCTTAGTAACTCATCTTTTAGGGCAGCAATTGTTATATGACCTGCAGCAATTTCACGTAATGCTAATACTGTTGGTTTACCAGCTCTATCATTTTCAATAGTTATTCTGCTACCAGAATTTATATCTTTTGCTCTTTGAGCAGCTAATGCCACAAGTATAAATCGATCACTAATTTTATCAGTACAATCTTCAATGGTGATTCTAGCCATGTAATTACTCGTAAAGTTAATATTTAAATATTTTTATTATAATCTTATATCTAAGAGATTTCAAGTCATAAAAGGGATGTTAATATTGGGGGATATAGAAATATATATGACTTGCTCTATCTTTGGCATGAGTTGCAATAAAATGTTGCTCTTCCAGATTGTTTAGTCCGTAATATAATGTTATTACAATTTATGCATGGCTGGTTTTCTCTACCATATACTTGTAATTCCTGTTGAAAATACCCTGGCGTACTATCACCATTGACAAAATCTTTAACTGTTGTACCACCTAAAGATATAGCTTTTGTTAAAACTTTTTGAATAGAATGGAGTAGAGTGGTTACCTCATTATCTTGTAAACTATTACCTAGTCTTTTAGGGTTTATCTTTGCCATAAATAAGCTTTCGCAAGCATATATATTACCAACGCCAACAATAATCTGATTATCCATTATTAGATTTTTAATTGGTACTTTACGAGTTTGTAGTTTTGCCTTTAAATAATCAGTTGAAATGTTTTTAGATAAGGGTTCTATCCCTAAATTACTAAAAAATTTATCTTCAATAGATATAGTAGGGATAGCATAAATCATACCAAAACGTCTATGATCATTAAAAACTAATTTCATATTATTATCTAAATAAATGACTATGTGATCATGTTTTTGAATTAGAGAATTAGCTGGTTGAATAGTAAACCTACCAGTCATACCAAGATGAACAATAATTGAATAAGAGTTATCTAAGTCAATTAACAAGTACTTTGCTCTTCGTCTTAAAGAAATAATCTTAGATGTTTTAACATTTTGCTCTAATCTATCGCTAAGCTTATAGCGTATATTATCACGTTTCTTCTCTAATTTTTTTATACTCACGTTAATAAGTTTTGGTTCTAAGCAATTCTTTAACGTTTCTACTTCAGGTAGTTCTGGCATTTTATTTTATTATATAATTTGTTAGTATAATATATTAGTTATAGTAATTTTTAAATTATTACTTCAAATATTATTGCTGTAATGTTATTGTAGCGCTAACCACAGATATTAAAAATATATGTTAAATTATGATGATAATCCTGAAAAAATAAACTTTGGTTTTTCAAAAGTAGATTTTGATCAGAAAAAAGGCTTAGTTAAAGAAGTTTTTTCGAATGTTGCTAATAAATATGATCTAATGAATGATCTAATGAGTTTAGGTGTTCATCGTTTATGGAAAGATCGTTTTATAAAGCAAATTCCTAATTTATCTTCAAACATTTTAGATGTAGCTAGTGGTAGTGGAGATATAGCTTTTAGAATAATAGAGCGTAGTAAAATGCGTAATATTATGACTAATATAACATTATCAGATATCAATACTGATATGTTAGAAGTTGCTCGTAGTAAAGCAATAGATAAAAATATCTTAACTGGACTTAATTATATAACTGCTGATGCTGAAAATTTACCTTTTGAAGATAATAGTTTCGATTACTATACTATAGCATTTGGTATTAGAAATGTATCAGATATTAATAAAGTTCTAAGGGAAGCTCACCGCGTATTAAAGCCAATGGGGAAATTTTTATGTTTAGAATTTTCTAAAGTAGAACATCATTTGCTAAAGAAGCTCTATGATTTTTACTCGTTTAATATTATTCCTAAAATTGGCAAAGCTATTGCAGATAATGAATCAGCCTATCAATATTTAGTGGAAAGTATTAAATTATTCCCTGATCAGGATAGTTTTTTAATTATGTTAAAAGATGCAGGGTTTAATATTGCTAGTTATGAAAACCTAACAGGTGGTGTAGTAGCTATTCATAGTGGTTATAAGTTATAATGCTTAACCTATTATCAAATTCTTTTCATATATTACACGTAGTAAGTAAGCAGCAAATAATTACTTATTCTGATAATATTAAACTACCCTTAAACATAAAGATTGTAGGCTGGGTAACTACTGCTATATTTTACCCAATTGGTTTATTTAAAAAACCAAAAGATAATTTTGGCATTAGGTTAACCAATAGCTTTAAAGATCTTGGACCTATCTATATTAAATTAGGGCAAACCTTATCTACTAGACCAGATATTGTAGGTTATGAAATTGCTAAACAATTGCAAACTCTTCAAGATAAATTACCGGCTTTTGAGGGTAAGATAGTAAGGCAAATTATTAATAAAATCTTTAAAGAAGATATTGAAGAGCTGTTTTCTAATTTTGACGATATACCCGTTGCAGCAGCCTCTATTTCTCAAGTTCATAAAGCTATTTTAAAATCTGGTGAATTTGTAGCAATAAAAATATTGCGTCCAGGAATTCATGAAAAATATAATAAAGATATTCAATTTTTATATTATATCGCGAAATTAATAACTAAAAAATTTCAAAGATTACATCCAATATCTATAATAGATGTTTTCCATAACACTATGAAGTTTGAGCTTAATTTACGTTTAGAAGCAGCAGCAGCTTCAGAACTTGCTGAGAATTTCAAAAATGATTTAGATGTCTATATTCCTAAAATTTACTGGCAATTAACTACTGAAAATATTTTAACTACTGAATGGGTGGAAGGTATTTCGATTTATGATTATGACAGACTTATAGAAAATAATTTAGACTTAAAAGAAATAGCTAAAAAATTTGCTACAGTATTTTTTAATCAAGTTTACAGAGATGGTTTTTTTCACGCTGATCTACATCCAGGGAATATTTTAGTTAGAAAGGATGGTAGTATAATCTTGCTCGATTTTGGTATTATGGGAAGAATATCAGATAAGGATAGGCTGGCAATAGCTGAGAGTTTATATGGCTTTCTAACTAAAAACTATATGTTGGTAGCTCGTGTGCATTTAAGAGCTGGTTATATTCCTAATCACACAGATTTAAATCTTTTTGCTCAAAACTGTAGATCTTTAATAGAACCAGTTTTAGATCATACTGGTAAAAATATTTCTATAGGAAATTTACTAGGACAATTATTTAAAATAACAGAAGATTTTGGCATGGAAGTTCAACCTCAGCTTTTATTATTGCAAAAAACTATAGTAGTAGTTGAAGGAGTAGGGCAGCAGCTTGATAAAACGATTAATATTTGGCAGCTGATAGAACCATGGATAAAGAAATGGGCAGCTAAAAATATTAGCCCTGAAGCAAAAATATTACGAATTATTAAGCATTTTGCAAATGAAATGCTAGAGAGAATTAATCAATAAAATAGTTTTAATATTTCTATTTTTCCTATTTGTCATGATAAATCCATGGCAAATAGGAAAAATTATTATCACCCTCCTACAAAATTTGAGTCTTTTGTAGAATTAGATCTGCTCTTTTTTAGCTTATCTACATGAGTTTCATTAGACATACTAGTTTTAGAAATAGAATGCGACCTCTCTTTAACTAAAGGTGATTCTAGGGCGTGTGATCAATTGAGCCAAATTACCGTGGCAGCCATATAAATAGCCCCCAAAAAGTTTTGAGAGGTTTTGTCATATCGTGTTGCGATTGCTCTATATTGCTTTAGTTTTGCAAAAAAGTTCTCGATCAAATGC
>JAJIYR010000171.1 GCA_020881085.1 Rickettsia endosymbiont of Bryobia graminum
GAACAATTTTCAGAAGCAATAAACAAATTTTTCAGCAACATCGGCAATTATAAAGATAGGTTACGTACCTTAATAAACGATAATTTCCAAACTATTACCGTTAACCATTTCTCCAACTCTTCAAGTTAATTCAGTATATAAGCTGTTGCTATATTAAAAGTAAAAAATAATAAAATGAATAAGGTGGCGATGTTAAAATTTTTTAATGTCATAATATCCTCTGTTTATTAAGATTTATTAATTGAATATATACACTCTATATATATTTTACAATCTGAGGTTATCAACTTTTATTAAGTTGTCCAGCAAATTTTCAAAATTTATTGAATAAAATTATTGCTTCTCTTCATAGATTATAAAATTCATAATAAACTAATTTACAAGTTGATTAATTCAGTAGGAAACAATGATATATTTGAATAATAAAGAAGTACCATAAGGATTTTGATGGGAATTGGGTTGAAAATTAGAATTCTTTTATAAATTTTATTCACATTACCTAATATTAATATATAATTCTTCATTCTTGGAATAAAGTAGCTTTCCAAATATCTAAAATATCGAATTAAAATAAGTGTTATTATAAATGTTAATTATTAACTCATTGGCTATGGCATATGGCTCAAAACTTTTATTTACTGACGTAAACTTAAATTTAAGTAAAGGGAATAGATATAGTTTAGTGGGAGGCAATGGAGCAGGTAAGTCTACTTTTTTAAAAGTTTTAATGGGCGAAGAAGAGGCGAGCTTTGGAGAAGTAACAATACCAAAGAAGTTACGAGTTGGTTGGTTAAATCAAGATCAATTCCGTTACGAAAATACTTCTATAATAAATACGGTGATAGCTAGGAAAAAAACATTATGGCAAGCGATATGTGAAAAAGAAAAATTATTAGAACAAGAAGTTTGTGATGATGAAACAGGAAATAGGTTAGGTGAGTTAGAACAAATTATTGCAGATAATGATGGTTATACCGCTGAATATATAGCAGCGGAATTATTAGTTGGTTTAGGTATTAAGGAAGAATTTCATCATCAAAATCTTTCGGTTTTATCTGGTGGATATAAACTCAGAGTATTACTTGCTCAAAGTCTGTTTGATAATCCAGATATTTTATTACTTGATGAACCAACAAACCATTTAGATATAGACTCAATTTACTGGTTAGAAACTTACCTTAAAGAAACATTTCATGGAATATTGATCTTTATTTCTCATGATATTACCTTTGTTAATAATATAGCTACTCATATTTTGGACATTGATTATGGTGAGATAAAAGAATATGTTGGTAATTATAATCGCTTTATTGAGCAAAAACAGGCGATAATGGACCAGAAAATGCACGAGCTTAATTATATGGAAAAGAAAATAGCTCGTATGCAAACCATAATTGATAAGTTTCGCGCTGGAACTAGAGCAAGACAAAGTAAGTCTAAGGAAAAATTAATGGATAAGATGGAGTTACCTGATATTCAGAAATCTTCACGGATTAGTCCAAAATTTTCTTTTAAGCAAAAAAGTCCATCAGGTAAAACTGCTTTAAAAATTGATAATATTGAAAAAAACTTTGGTGATAAGAAAGTTATTAATAATATTAGCCTTGCGATAAACCGAGGAGAAAAAGTTATAATTATAGGTTCTAATGGAGTAGGTAAATCAACATTATTAAAGGTTTTGGTTGGGAATGTTATTGCCGATTCTGGTAATTATGAATGGGGATATGAAACACAAGTTTCTTATTTTGCTCAGGATCATCATGAATTACTGAATAGCAGTATTACAGTTTATGATTGGTTGCAAGATCAAGTAATTACAGCTCCTATGGGAATAGTACGTAATGTACTTGGGCAGGTGTTATTTAAACAGGATGAAGCTCATAAGAATATATTAGCGTTAAGTGGCGGGGAAGGTGCTAGGTTATTATTAGCAAAAATTATGCTAGAAGAAAATAATATCATTGTTTTGGATGAACCAACAAACCACTTAGATATAGAGGCAAAAGAAGCTTTAAAACAGGCCTTAATTAATTACCCTGGTACTTTATTGATGGTAACACATGATCGTGATTTTGCCAATTCTATTGCAACTCGTGTAATTGCTCTTAGCCATAGAAAGATAAATGATTTTAAAGGTACATATAAGGAATATATAGAAAAATATGAAAATAAATCTTGAGATTATTAAAAATTATCCTGATTGGAAATATCATAAATTTATTAATAAGGCATTAGTGAAAAAAGTTGTTGCCAACATAATAAATAGATATAGTAATCTTAAAGTAGTGAAGGAGTTTGAATTATCAATTTTACTTACTGCTAATGAAGAGATGTTAAAATTGAATAAGCAATTTCGTGGTAAGGATAAAGCAACAAATGTATTATCTTTTCCTGATATTGAATTAGATTTTAGGCATTTACTTGAATTTGTACCTGACATAGATTATATGTATTTAGGTGATATAGCTTTTGGCTATGAGACAATGTATGAAGAAGTTATAAGTCAAAATAAGAATTTTGAAAATCATTTTATACATTTGTTAGTACACAGTATTTTGCATCTACTTGGCTTTGATCATCAAGATGATGAAGAAGCAGAAGTTATGGAAAAATTAGAAATAGAGATATTAAATGACTTTGCAATTGCTTCCCCATATTAACTAATTAAAGAACATTATGTTAAGATCTTCAGAAAAAGAAGACGATACCCATCTTAATTCTAACACATCAAAAATAACTAAATTTCTAAAAGATTTTAAATCATGGTTTTGCTATTGGAAATCAAAGGATAATTTTTATTATCTGATTAAAAAGCTGGAAATTAACAGCAAAAAAATGTCGGTGGAGCAAACTAAGATCTTTCAAAATCTTATAGATTTTGGTAATAAGACGGTTGAAGATGTGATGATTCCTAGATCTGATATTAAAGCTGTAAAACTAACGGCAAGTTTTGAAGAGTTAAGCAAAATTTATAGCAGTAAGGCTCCTCATACTAGAATATTGGTTTATGATGATACTTTAGATAATATAGTGGGTTTTATTCATATTAAAGATTTATTTCGAGCTCTTGTTAATAAGCAAGAGGTGCCATTAAAGAAAATAATGCGTAAACCTATAATTTCTGCTTCTTCTATGAAGTTAATAGATTTGTTAGCAGAAATGCGGAGAACTTGCGTACAAATTTCAATAGTTGTTGATGAATATGGGGGGACAGATGGTATTGTGACTATTGAAGATATAATGGAAGAAATAGTTGGTAATATAGAAGACGAACATGATAAAAAATCTGATAGTAATAATTTAAAGGTTATTAGTAAAGACACGATTATCTCAAATGCTAGGGTAGAGGTTGAGGAACTTGAATTGCTTTTGGGTGTCAAATTAAAAACAGTAGAAGATGAGTTTGATACAATAGGAGGATTAGTTCTAGCAAAAATAGGTAATGTACCTTCAATTGGTACTAAGATAGATATTGCAGAGCAAGTTGAACTAGAAGTAATTGATGCAAATCCAAGAGTACTAAAACAAGTGAAGTTAAAGTTAAAAAATGGCTTAACTTTACCAAAAAAGAAATAATAATTTTTGCTGTAGCTGTGAATTAGGGCATCGTCAAGTTAAGTAAAACAATATCCACGAAGAGTATTTCTTTAGATTTTAGGCAGCAAGGAGTCTTTGAGTAGCTTCATTCCAAATTGTTTTAGTAGCAACAAAGGCAACGCTTTGTGCAGATGCAGTTTTAGTATATCTTCCAACATCTACAGCAGATATATTTCTAACTTTATACATCAGTGATAATATAATAGACTGAAAAATTGAACAGAAAATAGTGTATTCAAAGTGTTTATGTATATCCAGTATGTGATGATATGCGTATTGCAGATGGAGTTGTAGAACCACATTTAGGGGAATTATAATAAGTACACAAGAGAACTAATTATATTTCTCTATATAAGTTTTTACGCTTACTTTTTAGTTTTTATTGTATTATAGGCATTAAAGTTTAAATTATTTCTTGTCGCCCTGCAATTATTAGTACAAAGAAAGTAGAGTATAAGTGTACTGTACTAGATTTATTAATCGACAGTACACTTAATAAAAATATTAGATTTTGTTTGTACTATGAGTCTTTGTATACTGAATTAACTTGAAGAGTTGGAGAAATGGTTAACGGTAATAGGTTTGGAAATTATCGTTTATTAAGGTACGTAACCTATCTTTATAATTGCCGATGTTGCTGAAAAATTTGTTTATTGCTTCTGAAAATTGTTCAAAATTATGATAAAATTTATTATTAGTTGTAATACTGTGCATAAACTTCCATAATCTCTCAATTGGGTTAAGAT
>JAJIYR010000172.1 GCA_020881085.1 Rickettsia endosymbiont of Bryobia graminum
TTTAAATCCTATAGAACATTATTAGTTTAAGATTAAGAACGAAATAAGAAAACTAAGTGGTGAATTCAAAGATATTATCATGGCTGTAGAACACGTACTAAAGTTTATTTAAGCGTACCTATTTCCTATGATTTTGCTATACAAGAAAATCTGAGTGCTATATCGACATACAAACTACTGGCAGAATACAAAGTTTCAAAAGAGGTCTAATGAGTAATAGAGAAATAACAAAGTCTTGGTTTACGAATTTACGTGACCAAATATGTCAAGAATTTGAAAAAATAGAGTGTGAATATAGTCAGGTGAAAAATTTATTGCCAGGGAAATTTTCCCGTTCTTTTTGGGAAAGAGAGGGAGGTGGCGGTGGTGTTATGTCAGTCATGCGAGGTAATTTATTTGAAAAAGTAGGAGTGAATATTTCTACAGTTTTCGGAGAATTTTCAGAGGAATTTAGTAAAAAAATACCAGGCACAGACGGTAATAGGCAATTTTATGCTACAGGTATTTCGATTGTTGCCCATATGACTTCTCCATTAGTACCAGCGGCTCATTTTAATACACGTTATATTGAAACTACTAATCATTGGTTTGGTGGTGGCGGGGATCTTACTCCATTTTACTATGATGAAGATGAGAAAATAAAATTTCATAGCGCCTTTAAACTAGCCTGTGATAAATATAATACGGATTATTATCATAATTTTAGTAAACAATGTGATGAATATTTTTATTTAAAGCATAGAAAAGAGCCAAGAGGAGTAGGAGGGATATTTTATGATTATTTAAATAATCATAATTTTCAAAACGATTTTTCTTTTACTAAAGATGTTGGACAGGCATTTTTAACAGTATATCCTGAAATTATTAAGAATAAAATGCATCTACCTTGGACACAGGAACAAAAAGATTATCAGTTAGTGCGTCGTGGCAGATATGTAGAATTTAATTTATTATACGATCGAGGTACTTTATTTGGTTTAATGACAAATGGTAATGTTGAAGCAATATTAATGTCGTTGCCCCCAGAAGTAAGGTGGTGATGCTAAATCTATTGTAGACCTTCTTTAACTTGAAGAGTTATAAAATAAAAGATATTATTAAGTTATGTCCGGTTCATGTTAATGTGGGTAGGGATATCCAGTAAAATATTTTAATTAATTGTATTAAGATTTCTAGATGGTTATGTCTCTAATACTCCTCACCAGGATAACCTTTTGAACTAACCATTCATTTATTAGAGATATATTAGTCTTATTACATAGAAAAAATATCTTAGTACTATAGATATTTTAATATATTATTACTAATTTATAAGATCATATAACTAGTATAATAATTTTTTGTTATAAAGTGATATCAAAATCCGCGTAATTTCCACCCTGGATAGTTGATAGCAGAAGGGTTTAAAGGCTGTTTGTAAAAAAATTATTTTTTTAGTAGATATTTTAATTGTTTTTTAAAAAACTTCTTTAGGATTTTGCTATGACTTGTTGAAGTTTGTAGATTTTTTTAGATTGTAATTCATACAGAATATACTTAATGACTTTAATAATATTAACAACGATTTTAATTAGTTTAATTTTTGCCCCACTTGGTTGTATTAGCTTGTGGAAAAAATATGCTTATTTTGGTGATGGTTTAGCCCATGCTAGTTTGCTTGCTGGTAGTGTTAGTATTCTTCTTAATTTTTCATTAGTATTTTCAGGATTAATTGTTGCAAGTATTTTTGCTATTTTAGTATTTATGCTAAAAAATAAATCAGCTAGTGATAATAGTATAGTATTAATATCAAGTTTTATGCTTTCATTAGCACTAGTAATAAGTTATTTAAATCCATCGCATATTAATATTAATAATTTATTATTTGGTGATATTTTATCGGTATCATCTCATGATATAGTAATATTGCTAGGAATTCTTGCCTTAGTCAGTATATTTATTTGGTATTTTTATGAGCAAATTATTTTAATTGTTATCAATAGAGATATAGCAAAGATTAAAGGAATAAAAGTAGGTAGGATAGAATTAGTTTTTTTAGTGTTTTTATCCTTAGCAGTGTTTTCAACTATTAAGATTGTTGGAGCTCTTTTAGTTACAAGTATTCTATTAATACCAGCTATGACTTCTAGGATTATTTCTAATACTCCGTCCAAAATGATTATTAATTCTATAATTATTAGCTTATTTGTTAATTTGCTAGGGTTACTAATTTCATACCATCTTGATATACCGGTAACTGCTGTAATAACCTTAATTAATACAATGGCTTATTTATTAGTCTTTGCTGCTTGTTATATTAAAAAAATTATATATTAAGATAGATGATTAATTTTGCATTCTCTCTTTGTACCTTCAATTATTTTTAATTGAATTTCAGTAATAGGTCTAGGTAACATATTTTTTATTATCTCAGGCCATTCAATTAGGCAAAGATTTCCATGCAATGCATCTTCTATCCCTAACTCATAAATTTCTTCTAAGTGTTTTAAACGATAGAGATCAAAATGATATATAGTAAAATTAGGAGTATGATAAATTTGTAATAAATTAAAAGTAGGGCTGGTAATATTAGTATCAGAATAGGATAGAGATTTAATAATTTCTCGGCATATAAAAGTTTTGCCGCTTCCTAAATCTCCAGAAAAAGCAATAATATCATTTGGTTTAGCATTTTCAGCAATAGTTCTAGCTAAAGAAATAGAATCTTGTTCATTTTTCAAAATAATAGATTTGTTTTGTAGAATCATTTCTATTGAAAGGTAATAAGAAATAAAGTTAATGGTCGGGGCAGAGAGATTTGAACTCCCGACCCCCTGGTCCCAAACCAGGTGCGCTACCAGACTGCGCCATGCCCCGAAAATATGATAAATATAGATCAATTAATATTAATTAGGAAAACTTAAACTAGACCTATATTGCCTAATTATATAAACTATAATATAAAGCAAATCAATTTTTTATTTTAAATATTTTATTAAATGTCATTATTACATGCATCAATATTAACAATATTCCCAGAAATGTTTCCTGGAACTTTGCAATATTCTCTTGCTGGGCAGGCATTAAAGAAGGGAATATGGTCTTATGATCTAGTAAATATTAGGGATTTTGGTTTAACAAAACACAAAAATGTTGATGATGAAGCGTATGGTGGTGGTAATGGTTTAATAATGCGACCAGACGTTGCGGGAAATTGTATAGAGCATGTTCTAGCCTTGAGAAATAACGCTAAGGTATATTATCCTTCACCAAGGGGCAAATTATTTACTCAAGAGATGGCTCACGAAATTATTCAAGAAAAAAATATAATAATTTTATGTGGACGTTTTGAGGGGATTGACGAAAGAATAATTGAAGAGTATAATGTCAAAGAAATTAGTATAGGTGATTATATCCTGTCTGGAGGAGAGGTAGCAGTGCTTGCTATCCTTGACTGTCTGATTAGATTACTTCCAAACGTCTTGGTAAATAAAGATACTTTACAATCAGAATCTTTTGAAAAAAATGGAGAATTTTCTGGGTTGTTAGAATGTCCTTTATATACTAGACCAGTTAAATGGAAAGGAAGAGAAGTTCCAAGTGTTTTGCTGTCTGGAAATCATCAATTGATTAGTGATTGGAAAAGGAAGCAGTCTATAGAGGTTACTAAGAAACGTAGACCAGATTTATTAAATTTTTAATTTAGAGAGTGAGTTGATGAATATTATTGCGAAATTTGAACAGCAACAAATTACAAAATTAACAGAAAATAAGAAAATCCCTGTTTTTAAAGCCGGAGATACTGTAAAAGTAACCGTGAAACTAATTGATAGATCTATAGAGAAAGATTCTAAAGAAAAGATAGTTGAAAGATTTCAAGCTTATGAAGGAGTAGTGATTGCTAGAAGAAATACAGGGGTTACTTCTTCATTTGTTGTTCGCAAAATTAGCCATGGTGAAGGTGTAGAAAGAAGATTCATGATCTATTCACCAATAGTTCATTCTATTGAAGTTGTAAAATATGGCATAGTACGCCGTGCTAAACTTTATTACTTAAGAAAATTAAGTGGTAAGGCTGCAAGAATTAAGGAAAAGCTTAGAATAAAGAAAGTATAGTTGGATAAAATTGAGGGTGTTAGAAAGTTTGTGTAAGTTGTAAAAATAGTTAAGAATAAAATTAATAAAAACAACTTACATGAGGTTAATATGAAGAATAAGAGCAAAGTATCAAATACTACTATAGAGAGAGTAGTATCAGAAATACTATCA
>JAJIYR010000173.1 GCA_020881085.1 Rickettsia endosymbiont of Bryobia graminum
AGCGTTATCATAGCAGTTTCCTTTAGCGCTCATACTAGGTAATATCTTATACTGGTCTAGTAATTTCAAGTACGGATCAGAACAATACTGAACTCCTCTATCGGAATGAATTATTAGATCTTTAGGTAATTTGCGTCTAAATATCGCCATTGTTAAGGCATCTGTAACCAATTGAGAATGTAAGCTTTTACTCATTGACCAACCTATAACTATTCTAGAATACAGATCAAGAAAAACACATAGATATAACCAACCTTCTGATGTTGGGATATAGGTAATATCAGTTACCCATTTCTGATTAATATTAGTTGCTGTGAAATCTTGTTGCAATAAATTTGGAGCCACTTAATAACTTTAAAAGTTATGAGTAAGATATTATAAATTGAAATTAGCAAGAACTATTTCTAATCTCAATTTATAATACAATAAAAGCTTATTAATATTTAGGCCCCATTCCACCTAACGTATAACCATCTTTTGGTTTTGCCTGACTAGGCTTAGGGGGGGTAAGGTCATGAATTTTACCCTTGATGTATGCTTGTAGAGCAACTCCTCCCACTCTACCAACAAGTTCCGGATTACTTTTAAACTGACCAACTATTGGTGTTGAAAATCCTTCCTTATCTGTTAATCTTTCTGATGTACGAACGTCAACACTCTTATCATCTTTATCTTTTTTTATATTTCCCTTTTGGATTTGATCAATCCTTTCGCCTCTCTTATCAGATCTATCTTCAAGTAATTTTTCTAAAAATCTTTTTTTGTCTGCATTTGATAAAACATTCCCCTTCGATAACTCATCTAACCTTGTATTAATAATATTTTTCTGTTCAACAAAATCCTTTCCATCTAATGTTTCTGAAAATGATTTTACCATCTCAGAAATTTCTTTATCCGATTTCTTGACAGGAACATCAACTGGCGGCGGATTAGTTAACGAATTTCTTAAATTATTAACCTTTATATCAACTCTTTCTTCTACTTCAGGGGACAACTGTTCTTTTTTCTTTTCCTCTTGCTCCTTTTTAGATTCTTCCGGTTTCACTTCTACCGTTCTCGCAGCACTTTCTATACTTGGATCTGAGCTTGTCTTTTCAATGTTCTGAGCTAGCTTCTCATCAACTTTATTTAAATTATTAAATGTACTTTCTTGTCCTGGCCTTGCGATTACTAGAATAACCTCTTTTGTTAAAGCAGTTTTATCTTTTACAGAGCTTTCTGCTATTGCGTTAGAAATATCATATCTCTCTTTTGAATCACCTTTTTCAAAAGCGTTAATGATTAGCTTCCTACCATTGTCACTTTTTCCTAATTCTTCAATCATTTTAATTCTATCAAGATCACTGGCATCCCTAAGTAAAGAACCTGCTATATCATTTTTATCATTTTGATCTAATTTTGATGAGGCTAGAGCTCTCATAACTTCTTTAGCATGTCCATTTTTAGCTATCTCACTTAGATATTTTGTTTTATCACTAATAGATAAATTACTTTCTAATAGATCCTGCAAAAACTTTTCTTTATCATTAGAGTTTTTAAACTCATCGACAGAATATTGCTTTAGCTTTTGGAATTCTAAGTCCACTTGCTGCTCAATATGAGATTTTTGTTTCTCTTTAGACTCCTCTTGAGAAATTTTTGGCTCATCTTTAGTATGACCAGTTTTCATCATTATAATATCTTTAGCAAGCTCAGGCGAGCCAATTAATTTTGATAAACCAATTTCTTCTTCTCTACCTAAAGCACGCATCATTTCTTCATAATTTTCACGAGTTACTGGTAAAGTATAAATTTGCCCCTGGTGCTCAATATAACCTATAGCATCAGGATCAGCACTACTAAACATTACCGGTTTAGGAGAACTAACCTCAGTTAGTTTTCCACTATCATCATAATGAGCTGTAAAATATACAGCTTTACTTAAAGCAATATTTTTACCATGTTGGTCTTTTACAGCCATTGATAAATGCATTGGGCCATCTTTACTTTCCAATTCTGTTGGAAAATCAATTTTCCGATAGTTTTTAAGTTCAATTTCCTTGCCACTGCTATCCCTTACTATAACATTAGGAATTATTTGATGAGTTGATTCAGTTAATCTGGCTATTTCTGTTTTACCATCAGACCTTGTTATTACTTGAGTTCTACTAGTAGTAATACCTTCTTTCTCTGGCCCAATTCTTGCACCACCATCCCATTTAACTGGTGAAAAACTGCGTTCAAAATCTTCATGAACCTTTTTATAACCCGCAATTTCCACTCCTTCTAAAGCTTTTTTTAATTGCTGATTCTTTAAAGCTTCTAGAATCTTTTTTTGATTTTCTTCATCCTTTGCAAATTCAGAATATTTCTTTGCATCTTTTATATCTTCATTAATCCCAGAATCATTTTGCTTTAAATAATCAACTATTAATGCCCTCTGTTTTGCTAAAATCTCTCTTCTTATCGCCTCAGTTATTGGATCAAGATTAGTTGCATTAATGCCAGAAGAAGCTGCTATACTAGGATCAATAAAATTTTCTTTAACAACAGATGAAGTACCATGAAATAATGTATCACCAGCTTCTGGTTCATCTTGTTGCTGTGAGTTAGGCTGTTGTGATTGCTCTTGTTCAGGATTTATTCCAGCTTGCTTTGCTTCTTCCTGAGATTGATTTTCAAATTGAATAATTTTATTCATTACATTTTTTTCTCCATCAAAAGATGCATCAAAAACACCTTCCTCCCAGCCAAGATCTAGATCTCTAATTTTACTCCACTGCTCCCCACTAAGATTTGCGACTTGTTCTGGTGAAAATTTAATACCATTATCAATTTGCAATTCATTTTCTGATATATTTAAAATTTTTGCTAGCTCAGAATTTTCAGGACGGAATTCTAACTCATTAATATATTCTGACAATTTGCGTGCTAATCTTTCATTTTCAATTTTTTGATCATCTGTCAGATTCTTGCTCATCTTTCCTTCTCCATTATTTATTCATTAATATTAATTAACTAACATTTCACCTTAAGCACAATAAGTCTATAATAGACTTCCAAAACTACTTATAAAATTATCAAACTATTTTATATTATATCACAATTATTATACACATACCTAATAATATCGTTTACTGACTAATATACCAATTCCAAAAATACTTTGAATATGATCAAAAAAACTATACCAACTTACTATATTCTTTATTTAACTCCTTAACCGCCCAAATCCATACAAGACAAATTACGCTAAATACACACATTAAATAAACAGATATAGATTGATAAGTGGCCGATGGCATAATGATAAAAATTAAAGATTGTAATAAGGCGCTAGCAGATTTACCAAGCTTTGTCCCTATTACATCCGCTGCTGCCTTACCTTTAGTTTTAAGGTCAACATCTAGTGGTACATACGACATCTCTTTAGTAGAATCAAATAAAGTATATTTGGATGACTTACTTAAAATATTCTGAATAGCACCTATTGAAATTGCAATTAAAGCAGGATCTGTTAAAATAAAGTTAGTTATTATTAAAGCTGCAATATGATCAAAATTAGTTGTTAAGAAAAATAATAATCCTGTAACAAAAACCATTATTGGGGTAATCATTGCAGCTGTATACCAACCTAATCTTCTAACTACATTAGAACAAATCAATACCAGGGATACAGTACATATACCTGTATAACTTATATAATTACCAATAAATACTGCAAATTCAGTTGGAGTTGTATAAATTTTTGAAGCAGCTGATTTCCAGGGACCTTCTACTAAATTGATGGCAATACCGTAACAGACAAGCAATGTTGCTATCAACCTAATATATCTAGAAGAAATAATCATCTTTATACTATCTAAAAGTGTTATTGATTGCTTCTTTGCTGAAAAATGCAACTGGGCAAGCTGTTGTTTTGATAATATCTTATGATTAATAAACCCAAATGTTATTAAAGCAATAGCACCAAAGAGTACGGCACAAGATAAAATAATTTGTACTGAAAGCTCACTTTCAGTATGGGTTAAACTAAATTTATCAATCAAGTATTTATTAAAATAATTTAATTTCTTTAAAAATTCTCCTGATATGAAAAGACCCGTTTGAGCAAATAAACCAAATAATGGATAGAATCTTTTTGATTGCTCCACGGAAGTTACATTATTAACAAACTGCCAAAATAACAAAGCAAATATTACATTCGGCCATAATTCCGCTACAATATAAAATAATGAAAAACTCCAGTTAGATAGCAGAAGAATGAACCATTTGAAGTTTGGATAGGACAGTACTAAAACATCAGCGTGCTCTTTACTTAAGTGTAAAGCAGAATGGTTAGGGAAAATTACAAAAGCAAATAATATAAAAAATATTAAAAAAATAGATAATATAAAATAAAATATTGTCTCTCCTCTCATTTTATTAACTAATTTTACATATAATATTGCAATCAAAAAGGCTGAAGGCAAAACGCCCCAAAACTTCAAGAAAGCTACAGTTTCTGTACCAATTAATGTATTAATAAGACTGTCTTTTAAGGCTCTGATAAGATTCTGTATAAATAAAATACAAAACATCAATAGAGTAATATATAAAAACTTGGGTAATTCTGATCTTTCTATAGGCCAAATATACTCCATGAATGAAGAAGAATTATTTTTTGTTTTTAAAGAAGATGATTTATTGCTAACTAATTGAGAAGATAATTGATCTGGGGAAACATCCGCCATACGGCTCTAACCTAATATTGATTGGTTAGAATCGTATCTTAAAGTTTTTTTGTTCTAGGTCAATAAAAATAAACCACCCTTATAAAATAATTAGATTATATTAAGCTAAATCTTTAGTAAATAGTAAAGATTTTACTCATAGTTTAGAAACGCTTCATAAATTTTCAAGCATAAATTTGGCGGCTTTTACACCAATATCTTGACAATTAGCAAAACTAGAATTTTCACTATGAAAAATAGTTTTGCTGCCAGCTATATTAGATAACATAAATCTAGTATAAATTTGCTCTCCTAAATATTCAGAATAAGCTGCTACTGGAGTTCTGCAATCTGCGTCTAAATATTCAAGAAATGCTCTACCAGTTTGTATTAATCGCCAAGTATCAAGATGATTAATTTTACTACAAACTTCTTGCATACTCTCATCATTTTTACATATTTCTATAGCTATAACACCTTGACCTACACATGGCAGCATTTGATCTATATTAATCAAATGACAATATTCTTTATCAAACAGATCTAATCTTTTTAAACCACTATATGCTAAAATTGTTGCATCTACTTCCCCTTGCAATAACTTACGTATTCTAGTATCAACATTTCCTCTAAAAGTAACAATTTCTAAATCAGGTCGTTTTTGCTGAATTAGGATTTTTCGGCGCATAGAAGATGTCCCTACTCTACTATGAAGCGGTAACTCTTCTATTAATTTATAATTCTTACAAATAAATACGTCCCTTTCGTCTTCTTTTTCAAGCACTGCTGCTATAGTCAATTCTTCTGGTATTTTACAGGGAACGTCTTTTAAGGAATGAACAGCTAAATCAATTTCTCCTTTGATAAGAAAATCTTCTATTTCCTTTAAAAACAAAGCTTTACCACCTATATCATATAGGTTCTTATCTTTAATCAAATCACCGGAAGTAATTATTGGTACTACTTGACAATCAATTTCTGGATAATAATTTTTAATTCTGTCAATTACTAAATTTGTTTGAATTAAAGCCAAAGGGCTTTTTCTTGTGCCTACTCTTAGTAGTTTTTTCATGAAACTACTCTAAAAGGATTACTTATATTAAACAAATTATTTTCTATTATTGCTTTTTCATTCATTATAATGGGGTAATTTATATCACCATGCCCTATATTATAGTAGCTCGATAAGTTGGAATATAAGGAATATGGTTTTGACAAAAATATAATATAGTTGCTTCTAAATTATTATCACTTTTAACAAAATCACCAAAAATTATAGCAGCAACATTGTCTAATAACTTAGCATTCTTCATATGCATCAAATAACGATGAACTTTATACCCTTGTTCTCCTGTATCTTCAATAATTAAAATCTTATCTTTGGTATCTGGATGCAGCTTTGTACCTATCATACTCGTTATAATTGTTAAATTTCTGCCAATAGTTTCCCCTGTTATCTTCTTATTAACAACACTAACTATAGGTATAAGTTTTACCTTTAAATCTCTACCTGATAATATTTCAAATATACTCCTAATATTTTCTTCTCTACAAGGTAAAGTACTAAGAACTGCACCATGAATAGTTGGTAAATTATAATTTTGATTAAACAATAAATGTAGCGAAGTTATATCACTAAACCCTATCAAGATTTTAGTGCCAACTGGCTTAGTATTTAAGCAATCAAAAACAAACTCGTCACAACCATACCCACCGCGGAAAGCCCAAATTATTTTAACTTCAGGATCAGTTAAAGCTTTAAGAAATGCTTTATATCTTATAGCAAAATCATAGGAAATAGGTACGCTTAAATAAACTTTAGTACGTGTTCTACAGCCATGATAATATCTTTGAATTCACCACTTAGTTTTCTTATTTCGTTCTTAATCTTAAACTAATAATGTTCTATAGGATTTAAA
>JAJIYR010000174.1 GCA_020881085.1 Rickettsia endosymbiont of Bryobia graminum
AATTGAAAGACCATCATCTAGAGCTTTGAATAGTTTTGTTCTTAAATCGTAACTGTAACTACTTGCCATAATTTATTTCCTATTAATTTATACCATATTATATTAACATATAATGTACCTACTTCCTATGGTTTTGCTATATTAGGCAAACTATTAACAATAATTTAAAAAAGATTGTTACTAAGGAAATATCAAAAAATCTTGTTGATCAAGACATAGAGGTAATTGAACAAGCAGCTTTTTCCTAAATTTTATAATACTAAACTAACAAGAAGTTCACTTAAACTTCGCCACTACCGGTATATGATCAGATGGCTTGGCTTTAGCACGCCATTTATTAGGCATTTGACAAATATCAAAATTATTCACTGCATTACTAGAGGCAAGTATCATATCAATACGCATACCTTTATTCTGTTCAAAACTACCGGCCCTGTAATCCCACCAAGAAAATTCCTGTGCAGATGAACTAGATAACCGATATAAGTCTTCAAAACCAGAGTTTAATATTGCTCTTAAGTAATATTTCTCTTCTTTAGTAAAGCAAGTAGTATTTGTCAATTCTTTAGCTGAATACACATCAATATCAAAAGGGGCTATATTAAAATCCCCTCCTATTATTACTCTGTTATCAAAAGATCTCTTAGATTGTAAATATCTCATTAAATCTTCGTAATATTTTAATTTCATTTCAAATTTATCGCTCCCTACTTCTGAACCATTAGGAGCGTATAAAGAAATGATATTACAGAAACCTATAGGGGTTCGTACCGCAACCTCTAAAAATCTAGCATGATTTATATTAATACTGCTGTTTGGCAAATCTTTTATTACTTCATCTGCAGAAAACTTTGAAAGAATGGCTACTCCATTGTAAGACTTTTGACCATGTATATAAAAATTATATGGCAAGTCTGATAGTTCTTCTGAAGGAAATTTTTCAGTCTCACATTTAATTTCCTGTAATAGAACAATATCGGGATTTTCCTCAAGCAAAAAATCCCGTAAATGTTCTAACCTTATTCTAACTGAATTAATATTCCAAGTAGCGATTTTCATTTTTTGTCTATAGTTATATCTTTTTCAAGATCTATATTATCTACCCGGAAAGTTAAATTTGGAATATTATAATAATAAATTAATAATCTACTAACAATGGCTCCAGCAATTACTGTAATCATAGAGTATTTTATTGTACTATAGCTAGGGCTGTAAGCATACATATTTAATAATATAATAAAAACTATTCCCCATAATATGAATACTTCAAAATTAATTTCTTTTGGTACTATTTCTTTTGCTATTTTACCATAATTACAAATTATATTTCGTAATACTACTCCTCCACTAGAAGTTACAAAAGCAAAGCATGGCCCCCAAAATTCTAATGGCTCAATTCTCTGAATAATTACGATAACAACGCCTACAATCATAAAAAATGCCTGACCTAAAGTATCACAAACAACTAAAATATTATCTAGTATTCTACTTGCAAAATTATCTTGATATAATTGGTTATTATAATAATCAAATAGCTTAAGAGTAGAAAAACCAACAAGAACAGTAATAAATACTCGATAAGTATAAACAGGTGTTAAAGTGAATGAAGCATTATAGATTTGATTTATCGTAATATCAAATAAAACACATCCGATTATAGATGGTAAAATTGCTAATAAAAAAGTAGAAAATAATGTAGAATTCCTACTAGCAGCTATAATAATACCAGAAATAGCAAAAGCAATACTGCCCATAAATCCAATTATATCACACCAAGTTGAGTCAATAGACTTTGGTAATAGCACATAGTATATATAACTTTTAGTGAGTTCTTTGTAATCATCACTACCAATGAAATCTTTTATTGCCCTGTTATATTGCTCTATAAGATCAGTAGTTACTGTTGCCTTGCTAAACATTAAATGTACAGGTGTTTTAATACCTGTATGAATTTCTTCTATTTGTTCATCCTTATAACCTAAAATAAGAGCAATGCCTGTAATTCTATCTGCAAGAAAACCATCTATTTCTTTATGTATAAGAGCATTCAATAATTCTGCATTACTTTCATATTTAATTATAATATCATTATTACCGTTCTCATTTAGATAATCAGTTATTATAGTATTACCATAAATAAATCCCTTCATTACCCCGACACGAAAATTTAACAGGCGTATTTGAGCTAAAAGCTCATTTACATTATTAAAATTAGGTTGCTTTTTCCCTGATGGTAAAACAAATAGGGAGATTTCCTCAAATCTATAAGGAATAGAAAAATTAGCAAAAGTTGCTCTTACATCAGTATAAGTAGCTCCCGACAATATATCACTCTTACCAGTACGAATATTTTCTATTGATTTATTCCAAATAGAATTAACATATTTTATATTAATTCCTACTTTATTACTAATTCTATTAATTAGTTCTATATCAAAACCTGTAAAGCCATAGCCACCATTTTTATTTATATAAGAAAATTGATATGGATCTGATGTATACCAATTTATTATTAATTTACTTTTATCATGTACTTCTTCATCACATTGGGGGGAGGATCGCTCTTGAATATCTAATAATTCGTTATTTCTTACATTAGCAGAAGCCACAGAAATAAAATTATGTATAATGATAAAAATTGGGATAATAATCTTAAAAATCTGCATTTCTAAATTTCTCCTAATTATTAGACTTACTTTAAAAATAGTATAACTTAATTATTTAGTAAACTATGCAATATTAGTAAAATTTTTGGGAAAGGTAAAAATTTTACTATAAAATATCGCTCTTAAGTCTTATTTACCACAATATTACCATCAAAGAAATTAATGTTAAACTCTTGCTGCTGGTCTGCAGCTGATTTTGATGTAATAAATTCTCCATCTTCTGATTTAATAATTGCAAAACCACGTTTAAGTACGGTTTTATAATCTAAACTTGTTAATAATGAATTATTCAAATTTAATTGATATTCATAATTCTTAAGTGTAAGTTTTATATATTGGGCCATATTACTAGCCTCATGCATTAATTCTAGTGAATGATATTCAATAACTTTTATAGGATTCAACCTTTCCATATCAAAAAACTCCAGTTTCACTCCTTTGAATTTTAAAAGATTAGGCGCACTGTCTATTAACCTAAAGCTTAATTCATCAAGGAACTGCTGATTATAATCTATAGAGTTACCAAGAGTCTTTAAAAGATCAGCATTATAATTAATATTCTGTTCTTCATATTTAATAAACTGGTTGATTTTACTTACCAATGCATCATAATAAGAATCTATCGTATGTATTAAATTAGCAATCACAGGCACAACAAATTCAGCAGCAGCCGTGGGAGTAGGAGCTCTCTTATCTGCTACTAAATCTATCAATGTATTATCTACTTCATGTCCAACTGCAGAAATAATAGGAATATCTGACCTATATACACTCATTACTACTATTTCTTCATTGAAGGCCCATAAATCCTCTATAGACCCTCCACCGCGAGCCACAATAATAACATTAGGACGTATATCCAGATCTAATTGATTAAACCCATCAATAGCGTTAGCAATTTCACCAGCAGCGTTTTCTCCTTGCACTGCAACTGGCCATATTAATATATGAGAGGGGCAACGATCACTAATACGATGAATAATATCTTTTATTACTGCTCCAGTCATTGATGTTACTACACCAATTCTGGCTGGTAAGAAAGGTAAATCTCTTTTAGGTTTAGTAAAAACACCTTCCTTTTCTAATTTTTCCTTGCGCTCTTTTAGAATTTGCATAAAAGCGCCAATCCCTGACTGCTGAAGAGACTCTACGGATAATTGATACCTAGAATTTCCTGCATAAGCCGATATTCTACCAGTAGCTACTACTTCCATACCATCAACAGGAATAAACTTTAGTTTTGCAAGTAAAGGACGCCAGCAAGTACAAGCTAAAATAGAGTTATTTTCTTTAAGATTAAAATACCCATGACCGGAACTTGCTATTTTAAGACCAGAAATCTCTCCCCTTATTCTAATAAGACCTAAATTTTCCTCTAATAAAACTTTTATCCTGCTAGAAATTTCAGTAACTGAAAATTCATACTCAGCTATATTTAATGTAAAACTATTCTCTGACATATCTTAATAAACGATAAATTATACTTATTCATATTTTTAATAAATAGCTACTTTAAAAAATAATTTTTACACTTTTGCTTCTAACACTTATTACTATTAGCCCTAAAAGGTGGAAATTACGTGAATTTTGATATCACAATTATAGCAAACGATTGTTTAACAATTACATAACTCTCAAGAAGAATAATATACTAAAACACATATATAGCTAAGCCGATTGAGTTAATTGCATAGCGAAGGTTATTGCATCTAAGAAATCATCAAATCGTTTAATAACTTTTCTTAAGTTACGTTTAAAATTTGCCCAGAATTTCTCTATAGGGTTTAAATCAGGAGAGTAA
>JAJIYR010000175.1 GCA_020881085.1 Rickettsia endosymbiont of Bryobia graminum
ATGAACACCATCCATAAAATATATGGCTTCCTTATCTCTGAGATTCCCTTTTAGCAAACTGTAGTTTAACTTAAATAATTCTTGCTTGTCAAAATCTAGCTTAGACGGTACTATTTTCGGCTTCTTGTAAACAAATCCCAATTTGTATAGTAATTTTGTTACTCCCGTTATAGTATATGTTACCCTCTATCTATTCTCAATGTGATGTATGATATCTTTGCCCTACACATTTTTATTTGATTCTAGGTGAGTCACTAATTCTGTCTTATCATCATCACTTAATTTGCTTGCGCTACACCCATTGTCGGTATTAAGCTTATTGGCTTTTTGATTTATCAGATACTTGTACTAATTTTACTGCTTCTCGTTTAAATTCATCTGTATATTTTATTCCTTTTGGCATTTCTTTTACTCCTTTTCTTTTATAGACTACGTGTCCGGAAAAGTAGTACTAGATCAGTTGCTGTTAAAGGTTTTTCTAAAAATCATAATTATATAATTGTTTCTCATTTTTCCATCGTTGCTTTTATTGCAAAATTAATTTATTTTGCATAGCTAGTTATTATATAATTTAGCTATTTGAGTATTATGGACAATCTGAAGGAAATACTAAAATCTGCTGGGAGTAAAATAGAATCCAGCAAGAATATTCAAGAACTACAGCAAGTGAGAGTAGAATTTCTTGGTAAGCAAAGTCTAATTAATCAAGAGACAAGAAAATTGGGGTCTCTTGGGGCAGATGAGCGTAAGCAATTAGGAGAAATAATTAATTTAAGTAAATCACAGATTAGTGATTTACTTGAAAAGAAACAATTAGTTTTAGAAGAACTAGAGTTAAATAAGCGTTTTACTGACGAAAAAACAGATTTAACAATTCCTGCTAGAGTAAATAAGCAAGGTAGTATTCATCCAATAACTCAAGCAACTGAAGAGTTGATACAAGTTTTTGCTAAGTTTGGTTTAACAGTAAAAACTGGTCCTAGTATTGAAAGTGATTGGTATAATTTTACTGCTTTAAATATTGACGAGAATCATCCAGCAAGGCAGATGCATGATACTTTTTATCTAAAAGGAAAAGATAAAGAGAATAATTTATTATTACGCACCCACACTTCCCCTATTCAAATTAGAGCAATGGAGAACAATCAGCCACCTTTTAGAATCGTTGCTCCTGGTAGAACCTATAGATCTGACTATGATATGACTCACACTCCAATGTTTCACCAAATTGAAGGGTTAGTAGTCGATGAAAATATTAATATGGGACATTTAAAATATATAATTATTGAATTTATTAAGGATTTTTTTGAGCAATCAAATATAGAAGTGCGTTTTAGACCAAGTTTTTTCCCATTTACTGAACCGTCAGCTGAAGTAGATATTAAGATGAAAGATAGTGATAAGTGGCTAGAAGTTCTTGGTTGTGGAATGGTTCATCCTAATGTCCTTAAAAATATTGGTATAGATAGTGATAAATATCAAGGATTTGCTTTTGGTTTAGGAGTAGAACGTTTTGCTATGTTAAAATATGGGATTAAAGATTTGAGACAGTTTTTTGAAGGTGATATTAGATGGTTAAAACACTATAATTTCTCAGCCTTTGATATACCATCTCTTGCAGGGGGGTTAACAAGATGAAATTTACTTATAATTGGTTAAAAAGATTTTTAGATACTGATAAATCTGTGGTAGAGATATCAGATACTCTTACTATGTTAGGTCTCGAGGTTGAAGAGATAATTGATAGAAGAGATGAATTGAAAGATTTTGAAGTAGCTCAAATAGTAAGTACTAGACCTCATCCGTCAGCTGATAAGTTAAAAATTTGTGAAGTTCAGACTAAAGATGGAAGTTTGCAAATCGTTTGTGGAGCTCCAAACGCTCGTGAAAATATTAAGGTTGTTTTAGCAAAGGTTGGTAGTGAAATTCCTAACGGTAAGTTTAAGATTAAGGAATCATCAATACGTGGTGAGAAAAGTTGTGGAATGCTTTGTTCAGAAGATGAATTACTATTAAGTTCTACTTCAGAAGGTATTATAGAGCTACCTGATTTTGCACAAGTTGGAGAATCATTAATAAATTATTATGGTATATCTGATCCAGTTTTTCATATTAATATTACCCCTAATCGTGGTGATGCGCTTGGAGTTTATGGTATAGCTAGAGATTTAATGGCTAAAAACGTTGGTAAGCTCAAGCAACTAGAGGTAAAAGAAATTGAAGAAGGTTTTCAGTCTAACCTATTTTTAGATATAAGAGATACAGTAGTTGTTCCGTTATTTGCTGTTAGAGAAATAAGAAATCTAAAAAATCAAGAGAGTCCTAAATGGCTAAAGCAGCTATTGCAAAATATTGGAGTAAAGTCTGTTTCAGCTATAGTAGATGTTACTAATTATATTTCGTATAGTTTTGGGCAACCAATGCATGCTTATGATAAAAATAAGTTTTTAGGCAATATGACAGTTGGTTTGTTGAAGGAAAGAGTTAAGTTTGTTGCTTTAAATGGTAAGGAATACCAGTTAGAACAAGGTGATTTAGTAATTGAAGATAATTCTAATGTTCAAGGAATTGCAGGTATTATAGGTGGTGAAAATAGTAGTTGTAGTTTAGAAACGCAAAATATTCTTTTAGAGGCGGCATGTTTTGTTCCTGAATATATCACTAGAACAGGCAGGCATTTACAGATTGACACAGATGCTCGTTATCGTTTTGAACGTAATGTTGATCAACAATTTACTCTACAAGCTTTAAATATTGCTTCGGAAATGATTGTATCTATATGCGGTGGAGAAGTATCGCAAGCAATATATAAGGAAGAGAATAAGCCTATTCAAAAATCAATAGAATTTTCTATGGATTTTGTTACTAAGTTTACAGGTATGAGTTTAGGTAAAGAGGAAGTTTGCGATATTTTAGAGCGGTTAGGTTTTCTTATAGAAGATAAGAATCAAAATATCTTAAAAACTACACCTCCATCTTGGCGTCAAGATGTCAGAATTAAGGAAGATCTAGTTGAAGAAATCGTACGTATTTATGGTTATGATAGGCTGGAACAAATCAAATTACCACAGATGGAGATAAGTAAAATTATTCCTAAAGAGCAAAAAAGAATTATTGATATAAAAAGAATTTTAGCTAATTGTGGATATGATGAGGTAGTTACAAATTCTTTCATGTATAGCGGAATAGCAAAGCTATTTGCTCCAATTAAAGAGGAGTTATTACTGTTAAACCCTATCAATATTGATAATGATTACATGCGAGCAACTATTATCGGTAATTTATTGAAGATAGTGCAAAAAAATTTAGATAGATCAATTAAAGATATTTCTGTGATGGAAGTAGGGCCAATATTTGATGATTGTGGAATAAATGGAGAGAAGCTTTTTGCTGCGGGTATAAAGTCTGGTCAATATAGTAGAAAAAACTGTCATTCAGAAGGAAGATTATTTGATGTATTTGATATTAAATCTGATTTAGCTACTGTTTTAGATTATATGAATTTATCAATAGATAAATGTCAATTTGGTGCAGTTGATTTACCTTATTATCACCCGACAAAATCGCCTAGTATCAAACTAGGCAAGAACGTCATTGCTTATTTTGGGCAGATTCATCCAGCTATATTAAAATATTTTGATATTACTCAAGATGTATTTGCTTTTGAATTAAATATTACCAATATTCCTTTTGGCAAAGTAAAATTTGGTAGAAGAGATGAATATGTTATTTCTGATTATCAACCAACTATTAGAGATTATGCTTTTATAGTTGATATTGACCAACCAGTTGGGGATATATTAGCAAGTATTAAAAATATTGATAAAAAAATAATAAAATCAGTAGATTTATTTGATATTTATTCTGGTAATAAATTGGTAGAAGGAAAAAAATCCGTAGCAATGAAAGTTCATTTTCAAGCAGATGACCGTACTTTAAATGAAGATGATTTAAATAACTTAAGTAATAGTATTATTTCGGCTATGGAGAATAAGTTTCATGGTCAATTGCGAGGAGGAGAAGACATTAAATAAACAGCTAATTAATGCTGTTTATTTAGCCGTAAGAGGATTTTGCTTAGAATAGTATAGCAGTTATTATTAATGCTATTCAAAGATTGAATAATATTAAAACTTAATTGTTATAAGAAGAGGTTAGAGAAATTTTATCTGCTGCAGCTGGTTATAATAATAAGATTATCCGAGAATTAATTGTTGAAGCGGTTAACAATCAAGGATTACCTACTGAATAACAAAAAACTAGGTTAGGCGGTGTAATGGAAAGTGCAGTGAAAAAATTAGAGTGCTTAAGCGCTAAAGATAATATGATTCATAATGCTTATTGCATATAGGGAATAAATAAAATCTTTTATTGTTGCTTATATAATCAAAATACCATATACTGCAAAAGGTTGAATTATTATGTGGAATATAAAGGTGGGTTTAGCCCACCTTTTTTATTGGTTAATTATTATAATGCAAACTATAGAACAACAAATTATTAATATAGTACAAGATACTTTAGTAACCTTAGGTTTTGATTTAGTAAAAGTTACTTTAAAAGGAACTCATAATAAGGTATTAGAAGTATTAATAGATAGATTAGATGGTAATAAAGTTAGTATAACAGATTGTCGTAATGCTAGTAGAAATATTTCAGCTCTTTTAGATGTTGAAGATGTAATAAAAGATAAGTATTTCTTAGAGGTATCTTCAGCAGGCATAGAACGTCCTTTAGTAAAATTTGCTGATTATATTAAATTTGTTGGCAAAGAAGCTAATATAAAATTAAATACCCTATTGGATGGTAAGACAAGATATCAAGGAAAGATAGTAAAGGCTAATGATAATAAAGTTTATCTTAGCGTTAATAATCAAGAAATAGTTATAGCATTTGATATGATCAAAAAGGCTTCCTTGGTATTAACAGACGAGATGTTTAGAAATTTAATGAATAAAAAATAGAATATTCTTATAACAAATCTTAATAAGGCAAGAAATTGTATGATTAATACTGGTAATATAGAAATTTTACAAATTATAGATTCTGTAGCAAGAGAAAAAAATATTCCTAGAGAATCATTAATTACAGCAATGGAACAGGCTGTGCAAGTTGCTGGTCGTAAAAAATATGGAAATGATCACAATATTAGAGCTGAAATAAGCAGAAGAACAGGCGATATTAGGCTTTTTAGAGTACTTGAAGTGGTAGACAAAGCAGAAGATCATTTTACGCAAATTTCTTTAGAAGATGCCAGAGATAGAAAAGAAGATGCTAAATTAGGGGATGAAATACATGATCCATTACCCCCTATTGACCTTGGGCGTGTTGCTGCTCAAACTGCTAAGCAAGTTATAATACAAAGAGTAAGTGAAGCAGAGAGAGAAAGGCAATATGCAGATTTCAAGGATAGAAAAGGCGAAATTCTAAATGGTACTATTAAAAGAGTAGAATTTAATAATATGATAGTTGATCTTGGAGGTCGTGCTGAAGCTATTATTAAAAAAGATCAACTAGTTAGAGGTGAGAGCTATAAAGTTAATGATCGTATTAAAGCGTATGTCCAAGATGTAAGATTAGTAGCAAAAGGACCGCAAATCTTTTTATCTAGAACTGATGATAAAATGCTTATAAAGCTATTTGAATTAGAAGTTCCAGAAATTTATGATAATATTATAGAAATTAAAGCTGTGGCTCGTGATCCTGGTTCTAAAGCAAAGATTGCAGTGTTTGCTTCTGATTCTAGTGTTGATCCAATAGGTACATGTGTTGGGCTTAAGGGTAATAGGGTTAGAGCTATTACTAATGAGTTGGGTGGTGAGAAAATAGATATAGTATTATGGAGTAAAAATATTGCTCAATTTGTTATGAATGCTCTTGCTTTATCGGAAATCTCAAAAATCGTAATAGATGAAGATCGTCATCTAGTTGATGTAGTAGTAGCTCAAGATAATTTAAGTTTGGCAATTGGTAGAAGAGGGCAGAATGTTAGATTAGCTTCTAAGCTTACTGGTTGGAATATTAATGTGATGACAGAGGAGCAGGAGTCAAAACGTAGAAGTGAAGAATATAGCTCTATTACCAAATTATTTATGGGTGCTTTAGATATTGAAGAGGTTATAGCGCAGCTTTTATATGCTAAAGGTTTTATATCTTTAGAACAAATTGCTTCTAGCAAAATTGAAACCTTAATGGATATAGAAGGTTTCGAAGAAGAGTTAGCAGTTGAGATTCAAAATCGTGCAATTAACTATGTAAATATTAAGAATGAACAAATTCTGAGTAAACTTGAGGAATTGGGTGTAGAACAAGAATTAATAGATATATTAGAATTATCGCCGGAATCTATATTGAAATTAGCGGAGTATGGCATAAAAACCATAGAAGATTTAGGTGAATTAAAAGTTAGTGAGTTCAAGTCACTTGTGCCTACTAGTATGAAAGATGAAGATATAGAATTAATAATTGACACTGCTCGTACCAGTAATAGTGAAAATATATAATTAGTTTATCATTTAAATGTTATGGTAATGGCGTTTAATGAAGTATATAATAAAGCGTCGTTCTAGTGCAAAGTAATAGAGATAATTAATTTGTTATATTATCTAAGTATTACTGTGTAGAGAATAAAAATTGAATAGTTGTATAGGAGGGCATAAGGTAAGAACTATGTCGCTTTTGTGTAGGTAAGAATCCGTATAAAATCTTAGAAAGACTTAAGGTATTATGGATCCCCGCCTTCTCGGGGATAAAGTCAAAGGTATAAATTACCTATCTTACCTCTCTGAAAACACTGAATTTTAAAACAAAATTTTTAGTAGAAGTTAAATAATTATGACGGATAACCAAGAACCTAAACAGAAAAGACTGACACTTGGCAGTTCAAAGCTGTCTCTTAATAAGTCAACAGGACAAAGTAGTGTTACTAGAAGTTCTGTCAATTCTGCAAAAACTATAGTTGAAGTTAAGAAAAGTACTTCACAAAGTGCTTTATCATTTAACAAAGTTTGGAGTCATCAGGGTTCACAAAGTACGGAATCTACTGCAAGTGAAGAGTTTAATAGGCGTCTAGCTGTTCTAAAAAATGCAGCTGCAGAAAAAGCTAGAGCTGAAAATAGTGATAAAATTATTCCAAGGCTAAGTGAAATATCACGAATGAATTCCATTCCTGTTGAAGAGAAAATTGAAGAAGAGATTATAGAGGATATTGCAGATGATCCTGTAGAGGTTGTTGAAGTAAAAAGTAATGAGGAGATTCATCTTATTGATGAAAAAGTAGAGCAAAAATCTGATAAAGGGCCTACCCCCTGGAATTTTCCTAAATCAATAATTGGCACTAGAACGCATTATGGTCTTGCCGTTGAAAATATTCCAGATAAGGATAAAGTTAGTGATAACAAAGTAGTCGTACCAAAAACTAAAGTTGAAGAGCCCAAGAAGCTAAAGAAAGCTGATATTTTTCACATGCTTGATAGTGATGATAGTTGTTCTGCTGGTAAAACTAGAAGTCTTGCATCAATAAAAAGAGCAAGAGATAAAGTAAAACGTAAGGCTGAGCAGCATAATGCACCAGAAAAGATTTATAGAGAGGTAATTATTCCTGAAGTTATTTCTGTAGGAGATTTAGCAAATAGAATGTCTGAACGTGCAGCAGATGTGATAAAAGAGTTAATGCGTCTTGGCATCATGGCTACTAGTAACCAAACTATTGATGCTGATACAGCAGAATTAGTAGCCACTACTTTAGGTCATACAGTTAAAAGAGTACAGGAATCAGATGTTGAGAATATATTAATTAGTGAAGCAGATAAAGAAGAAGATCTAAAACCTCGAGCTCCTATAGTTACTATTATGGGGCACGTTGATCATGGGAAAACGTCATTACTTGACGCCTTAAAATCTACTGATGTTGCAGGTCAAGAAGCTGGAGGTATTACTCAGCATATAGGAGCCTACCGTGTTACTTTAGATAATGGTAAAGCTATTACTTTTATTGATACACCTGGTCATGAAGCCTTTTCTGAAATGAGAACCAGAGGGGCTAAAGTTACTGATATAGTGGTGATAGTTGTTGCTGCTGATGATGGGATTAAGCCGCAAACAGTAGAGGCTATTAATCATGCTAAAGCTGCAAATGTTCCAATAATAGTTGCAATTAATAAAATAGATAAACCAGATATTAATCTTGATAAAGTGAAGAATGAGCTTTTAATGGATGAACTAGTTGCAGAGGAACTAGGTGGGGATACAATAGTTGTGCCAGTTTCAGCATTAAAGAAAATGAATCTTGATAAGTTAGAAGAAGCTATTTTATTAGTAGCAGAAATGCAAGATTTGAAAGTTAATTACGGTGGTTTAACTGCGGGTGTTGTTATAGAAGCAAGAGTTGATAAAGGAAAAGGAACTGTTGCAACTGTATTAGTACAACGTGGTATCTTAAAGAATGGTGATATAGTTGTTGCTGGAACTAAGTATGGCAAAATCAAGAGAATGAATAATGATAAAAATATAGATGTTACTGAGGCAGAGCCAACTGTACCGGTAGAGATTTATGGTTTAAATGAAGCACCGCGAGCAGGTGATCAATTTAACGTGGTACAAACAGAAAAGCAAGCTAGAGATATTATTGATTACCGCATACGTGTTGCTAAAGAAAAGAAAATTTCTGTTAACCAAAAATCAAGTTTAGAAGAATTATTCTTGAAAGCAGCAGGTGGTCGAGGGACAATTAAAGAATTGCCAGTTATTATAAAAGGTGATGTTCAAGGTTCTGTTGAAGCAATAGTATCTAGCTTACAAAAATTACCAAGTGATGAAGTAAAGGTGAGAATTCTGCATCATGCAGTTGGTAGTATAGTAGAATCAGATGTTACGTTAGCAAGAGCCACTAATGCTATTATTATTGGTTTTAATGTTAGAGCAAATAATAATGCTCTAATTACTGCTGATAAGGATAATGTAGATATTAGATATTATTCTATTATCTATAATTTACTAGATGATATTAAATTAGTAATGAGTGGGATGCTTTCACCAATTATTCGTGAGCAATATATTGGTAGTGTTGAAATTAGACAAGTATTTGTTGTATCAAAGGTTGGTAAAGTTGCAGGTTCTTATGTTACTAAAGGTATTATCAAGAGAGGGGTTGGAGTACGTTTATTACGTGATAATATCGTAATTCATGAAGGGAAGCTCAAGACTCTTAAACGTTTTAAAGATGATGTTAAGGAAGTACGAGAGAATTTTGAATGTGGTATTGCTTTTGAAAATTATGATGATATTAAAGAAGGTGATATAGTAGAAGTATTTGAAATTATTGAAGAAAAAAAACAATTATAATCATTGAATATGAAAAAAACTGCAGATAAAACTAGATCACATAGACAACAAAAAGCTGTAACATTAATTAATTCTGCAATAGTAGAAGTATTAAGAAATGGTAAAATGCTGGATAAGAATTTAATAAATTGTCCAGTTACCATTACTAAAGTTTTAGTAACAAGTGACCTAAAATTAGCAGATTGTTATTTCTTGCCATTTAACACTCATTTAAATGAAAAGGAGCTAATAGAAGCTTTAAATAAATCAAAATATACGATTAGAAGTTTTGTAACTTCTAAAATTAATTTAAAATATTCTCCTGAAATTCGGTTTCATTATGACTATGGATTCGATAATACTTACCAAGTAGAAAAATTATTAAAGCAAGATTATTCATTGAAATAGTACATTTGTTAAGAGATAACATCTATAATAATTATTTGTTCTAAGTATATAGTAGCATAAGGATTTTTAATATCTCTATACTATATACAGATATTAAATTTGATAAAGAAAAAGCTCAATTTATAATAACCAGGTTATTCAAAAATCTAATTTATTTAATACCAACAGCTAGATTCTTTATTCCACTTAGATACTCGCTTTTGCTAATAATATTAGAATCTTTTTCTCCATTTAGATTAATAATTACCAAGCGCTTAAATCTCTTTTGGGTATATACCCCGCCGCTTGCGGCGTAATATGGAGGAATGAGCAAACATATACACAAAAGTCATAATGTTACGGTACTGCTGTATCACATGGTATTTCCAGCAAAATATCG
>JAJIYR010000176.1 GCA_020881085.1 Rickettsia endosymbiont of Bryobia graminum
GCGTCCGTCTCGTTCTGTCTTATGACGTTCCTTCAACTTCTCTCTTTGTTCTTCTGTCAATACATTCTTACTCACAATGTCCTAAACTCTACAATAGCTCTCCTATCTTTGCAACCCTTCATTTACTACGAACAGTATATAATAAAGGAAAATTTATTAATGAAATACATGTTACCATAATATTATGGTAACATGTAGATTATAGAGATTTTGCTTTAAGATCAGATATTAAAGCATCATATCCTCTGCTACTTAAAATATTCATAAACTCAGCTTGCTGAGAGTTAATTAAACTAACTCCTTCTGTAATAATGTCGTATACTTTAAAGCTACCAACTCCCCTAATTAAATATTTTACATTTACAGTACCTATAAACATTGATACCACATGTTCTTTTTCATTAATTGATTCAACTTTTAAATCCTTAGGCTCCTGACCATGATAATTTTTTACTAGATCAGAATAAGCTTTGCTAACATAGTGACTGTAAACACTTGTAAACGCTTCAACTTGTGTAGATTGTAAGGTTTTTCTATAATTACCTAAAGTAAATTTAGCCATCCAATTTAAATCTAGATTTGCAAGAATCAACTTCTTAGTTTTTTCTACTTTAGTTGGCTGATTAATATTTTTGTCATTAAGTATACTTAATTCATCTTTTACTAATTGATTAGCATAGTTATAAACAGCATCACTTGCATAAACTGAGGATGATAAAGAACTCAGAATTAATAGACAAAAGATAATTTTTTTCATAATTTAAATACCTTTATAAATTTATTTTGGACAACGAAAATTCCCAGGATAAAAAACTACAGACTCACGATTTTGATGCGTAGCAGACCTAATAGCTATATATGGATCTGTTGAATTTTGTTCTACATAATCTGTAAAAGGTAATAAAGCAAATCTTGTATCTATAACCTGCATTACAAAAAATATTATTTTAAAATCCCTATGGAAAGTATACATTATAGGATTAAAATATGTACTTGTAAATGCAGAATTTGTTACGTCTCTTGCACTACTACCACCAAAAAACGGTAAGACGATATACGGTCCAGGTCCAACTCCATACGCAGCAAGAGTGCTACCAAAATTCTGAGGCGTGACTTTTAAGCCAGCTTTACTAGCAACATCAAATAACCCTCCTATTCCAAATGTAGCATTAATCAGAAATCTCCAAAAGCTTTTCATGGTCTGATCATAATTCATTTGTAGACCATAATTAACCATAGTTAAGGGAGTACCCATATTATCTATAAAACTACTCACTC
Organism: Rickettsia endosymbiont of Bryobia graminum; assembly: GCA_020881085.1. Classification (GTDB taxonomy): domain Bacteria; phylum Pseudomonadota; class Alphaproteobacteria; order Rickettsiales; family Rickettsiaceae; genus Tisiphia. Next base: position 1,279 of record JAJIYR010000176.1, read on the forward strand.
TCTCTCTCATATAGCCATTAGTAATCTTCTTGTAACCTATAGTAGTAGGACGTATAATAAAATAATCTAAGACTGAGTTAAAAGCAAAAATTTTGCGATTAAATTTTTCATAAGGGTCATATACCTGACTACACCGCCTACCATTATTATAATCATAACTATACTCCTCATCCAGGTTTTTAGGATTAGGAGGCGGAGTGTTAGGACTTGCTATTACAGAAAAGTTAAAAATACTGATAAATATAAATAATATAAAGTTCTTCATTTTACCTATTAATTATTTCTTTGACAAACTACCATATAATATTTTCCACTTTTTTCTAGATTTAATTCTTGCTCATTTAATATATTAAATTGAGTTTGATTCAAAGCTGCTTTTATATCAACTATAGTATAAACAAACTGTTTTCTCTCTATTGAAAATTTAGTAGAATTATTTATTGGTAAACAAAATGCAAAGTATCCTGAATTATTAGTTATTGAATAAATTAAATTAAAATAATTTATTAAATCTTTAGTAAAAGAAAGAGAACAATAGCTCAATATCACATCATACTTAACAGATTGTTCGTTTAAAAATTCTGGAATTGATACTTCTAATAATTGATCATAAATATTTAAATTAGGATAATATAATGACAGTAGTTTATTCATCTCCTGTGAAGATTCAGTACCAGTAAATATAAAATTATCAGGAAAACGCTTTCTAACCTCATATCCTACCAACCCGACATTACTACCTAATTCTAAAATATTATATTTATCAGGCAAATCTGTAATCATGCTTATGGTTTTATTTATAAAACTATAAGGCAAATGAATTTTATCACTCTGGAACCTGCTAGCATAATATTTTGCAGTAAGATTATGATACTCACACAGAATTGGTTGTGGTATTTCCAATAATTTTTGATAATTTTGTAAGAAAGATCCTAGTTTTACAGTATCTTCTTTTGATGATTTTTTTAAATAAGTTAAGGATTTAGGATAATTACTTTTTAAAAAATAAACCCAACCACACCAATAATTAACTTGATTAATTATGTTATCTTCTGGCTTAGAAAATTTCTCTACTATTTTAAATCTTAATAACGCATCATTTAAATTATTCTTTTTTAAATGCTCTAAACCCAGGTTAAAATTAGTTTCTTTAATATTATTTACTTTATATTTTATATCTGTAAAATAATTAATAATCTGCCAAATCTTTGCTTTATACCACGAAGAAAAGTTTTTAATACGCTGGCATCCTAATTTTATCTTTTCTTTTATTGATTTATAACACACTATTTACTACCTAATATAAATATATAGCCTGATTAACTTAACATTAAGTTTACAGTACAAGTTTAAGATATCTTAGCTCATTCTAAATCAGCATTACTAAGTTTTTCTAATATTATACATAAATTGTCAATAACAATTACTTATTTATTCCATATTTTATATGTACTTATATAATGTAAAAAGAAATTTAATAATTGGATACTATAAAATTATGTCACTTATTTCGAAACGTTTAGACGTAATAAAACCTTCCCCTACTTTAGCGGTAGTAAATAAAACTATTGAACTTAAAAAATTAGGTAAAGATATAATATCTTTAGGAGCAGGTGAACCAGATTTTAATACTCCAAATAACATCAAAGAAGCTGCCATACAAGCAATCCAAGATGGTATAACAAAATATACCGATGTTTCTGGTATTCTAGAACTAAAACAAGCCATTCAAAGAAAATTTAAAAATGAAAACAACTTAGAGTATAGTATTGATGAAATAATAGTATCTACTGGTGGCAAGCAAGTAATTTACAACTTATTCATGGCGTCCCTTGATCCTGGGGATGAAGTAATTATACCAAGTCCTTACTGGGTTTCTTACCCTGATATGGTGATGCTAGCAAATGGACTGCCTATATTTATTGATTGTGATATTTCAAGTAATTTTAAGATTAATATAGACGTTCTAGAAAGAGCAATTACACCTAAAACTAAATGGCTAATAATTAATTCTCCAAGCAACCCAACTGGAGCAGCTTATACACGTGAGGAATTAGAAAATATTGCAGAATTATTAAGAAAATATCCTCATGTAAATATTATGTCTGATGATATCTATGAGCATATTACTTTTGATAATTTTAAATTTTATACTATAGCTCAAGTAGCAACTGATTTAAAAGATCGTATATTCATTGTTAATGGAGTGTCTAAATCCTATTCTATGACTGGTTGGCGTATAGGATATGGAGCTGGAACTAAATCAATAATCAAAGCTATGACTATTATCCAGTCACAAAGTACCTCAAACCCATGCTCAATAAGTCAAATGGCTTCTATTGAAGCTTTAACAGGAACTCAAGATTTTATCACACAAAATGCTAAAAATTTCGAAAAAAAGCGTGATATTGCTTTATCTATTATAAATAACATTAAATATATTAGTTGTTATAAACCTGAAGGGGCTTTTTATTTATTCCCTAAATGTCAAGAATTATTCGGTTTAAAAACTCCCCAAGGCAAAATTGTTAAGAATAGTAATGACCTCGGAGAATATTTACTTGAAGAAACAGGAGTAGCTGTTGTACCTGGAATTGCCTTTGGTTTAGAAGGATATTTCAGAATTTCTTACGCTACGTCTATAGAAATTCTGAAAGAGGGGTGTAGGCGTATAGAAATCGCTTGCAATAAATTAAAGTGATAAAAAAACTTTTTAAAAAGAATAATTTAGTACTCATTACCCTTACTAGATTATTATATTTTTATTTAAAATTTGTTTATTTTACCTCTAATTGGCAGTTTATTTTCTTAGATGGTTCTGATAAAAAGCAGTTTCTATCAAAAGAAGGTAGAATTTTTGCTTTTTGGCATAATAGATTAGCCTTAGGTTCAGGGGTATTTCTAGGGCATAAGGATATTTACGCCCTCATCTCTCCTCATTCTGATGGTAAAATAATTAGTAATATAGTAAAATGGTTTGGATTTGGTGTAATAAGCGGGTCAACTAATAAAGAACCTATACCAGCCTTAAAAACCATTATTAAAAAACTAAACAATGGTAGTAACATAGTTATCACTCCTGATGGTCCTCGTGGTCCTATTTATCAAATAAATAGCAGTATCAACAAAATTGCTCACAAATATAATGTTGAACTAATACCAGTATCTTGTACAACTTCTAGATATTTTTTATTAAAAAGTTGGGATAAATTAATTATGCCTCTACCTTTTGGTAAAATAACGGCATTTATAGGAACACCGGTGGTTCTTACAGGTAATGAGAATCAAGATAACCACAATCTAAAACAAGCATTAATGAAACTTCAATAATAACATGATTTATCTTTATAATATTTTAAGCTTTTTTCTCCTCCCAATCTACTTAATTAACCTTGTATTAAGAATTATAAAGAGAAAAGAAGATCTCAAAAGGATAGGAGAACGCTTTGCTATTAGTAAATTTCATACAGAAAGTAATAGTAACCTTATATGGATACATGCAGCTAGTGTTGGCGAATCTACTATAGCACTGAACTTAATTGAGAATATTAATAACCTTTATTCAATACCTTTACAATTTCTTATTACTTCTACTACCAGATCTTCCGCCAAAATACTAAAACAAAAACTTCCTAAAAATGCTATTCATCAATTTGTTCCTATTGACAACATCATTTTTGTTAGAAAATTTTTTCATACATGGCGTCCACATATAGGAATCTTTATTGAGTCAGAATTATGGCCTTGTCTTATTAGCGAGGGAAGCAAATATTGTAAAATTTTGTTATTAAATGCTAGAATTTCAGATAAATCATTTAAAAGATGGCAAAAATTTAATTCTCTTTTTAGAGATATTGTTACAAATTTTAGTCAAATTATTGTCCAAAGCAATAAAGATTTTCAAAAATATACTCAACTTGGTGTAACAAATAATATACTTAACTTAGGTAACATTAAATTCGCTAATAAACCTCTAACCGTTAATAAAGAGGAATTATTGATCTTATCACAACATCTAGCTGGAAAAAAAATTATAGTTTTTGCTAGTACTCATATAGAAGATGAACAAGTTGTACTTAATGTTATAAAACCAATAAAATCACTATTTGCGAATTGTTACTTTATTCTAATTCCCCGTCATCCTGAACGAAAAGAGGATATTGGAAAGATCTGCAACCAACTAGGTTTGAATTATAGTATAAAATCTAATAATAATTTGCCTATTTTAACCGACGATCTGTATATAGTTGATAAATTTGGGGAACTAGGATTATTTTTTAGCTTAGCCTATATCTCATTCATTGGAGGCTCATTCAAACAAGGAGGACATAATATACTTGAACCAGGATATTTTTCTAACTATATTATCTTTGGCCCAAATATGAGTAATTCTGCTAACCTTGCTAAGGACATGCTGGACTATAATGCCGCTACACAAATTCAAAATGAAGAGGAGTTATTTAATAAAATAAAGTATATTTTATCTGAACAAGGTAGTATGGAAGCAAAAACTTATCAAGATAATGCTTTAAGATTTGTTAGCAAAAATCAACAAATCTTAAATAATTATTTAACTATTATAGAAAAATATTTAGGGAAATAGGCATGAACTCACAACATGTTGTACTGGTTGATGAAAATAATAATATTCTAGGCACCGAAGAAAAATTAAAAGCTCATAATTCTAATACATCTTTACATAGAGGATTTTTAGTATTCCTTTTTAATAGCAAGAAAGAATTATTAGTCCAAAAAAGGATTGATAGTAAAATCACTTGGGGGGGGGGCTGGTCTAATAGTTTTTGCGGTCATCCTCAAATTAACGAAACTAATGAACAAGCCGTCCATAGACATGCAAAATTTGAACTTGGGATAAGCAATTTGAAACAATTAGATCTCATTAGTGATAATTATCGTTATAAATTTAGCTTAAATAATATAGTAGAAAATGAAATCTGCCCTATCTACTTTGCTATTTCTGATGATAATATTGAGATAAATAAACAAGAGGTATCAAGAGTAAAACTTCTCAAATGCTCAGAGTTCAGTTCATATTTAGAACAAAATTTAAATGATTTTACCCCTTGGTGTAAGGAAGAAATTAAAATCCTGGAAAATAGTAAAATATTTAAAAATTTCATGGATTCATAATTAATATTATAGTATAAAGCAAGGCTATACTTTTTAAATGGGGTCATAGCTCAGTTGGTAGAGCGTTTCAATGGCATTCAAAAGGTCGGGAGTTCGATTCTCCCTGGCTCCACCATTTTTATCAACACTTTTATTAAAGCTATTATTGAGAGTTCGGATTACTAAGGTAATTTTTATGCTTGAAAAAAATAACCTTAACTGCTATAAAACAATGGCTTGTCAAAAGTAATATACAATCTTGCATGTATGCGCCCTTAGCTCAGCTGGATAGAGCAACGGATTTCTAATCCGTAGGTCAGAGGTTCGAATCCTTTAGGGCGCGCCATTCTTCATTTTCAGATAAGTTACAAATTATATTAAGCGATTGATGCAAGATCATTCAAGCGCTAATCTTTTAACTTTAGGTTACCAAACACTAAATTTATTAAGTTATGTTTTCCTTCAATAGTCAAATCTTGGAAAGTTTATAATACTCCAGAAGCTAGCTTTAAGATTTATATAAATCCCTCTATTTATCTTCCAGCTTAATTGTGATTTTCCACTTCTTCTATGACACTTTCTCTCCTCTATTAGCAGAAGCTTTTCTCTTTATAGGCTTTTTTCAATAGCCTTAACTAAAAACTGATCTGTTAATTCTCTCCCTGGATAGTATATTTTAATATGTTCATCACACTACTCTTTAAAATGTTAAGAACTCATGTTACGCACTAAGCTGTAATAGCATTCATATTATGTAATTCCTTAAAAGCAGATTGATTAGCTTTTACCAATAACTTATACTTTATAG
>JAJIYR010000177.1 GCA_020881085.1 Rickettsia endosymbiont of Bryobia graminum
AATTGAAAGACCATCATCTAGAGCTTTGAATAGTTTTGTTCTTAAATCGTAACTGTAACTACTTGCCATAATTTATTTCCTATTAATTTATACCATATTATATTAACATATAATGTACCTACTTCCTATGGTTTTGCTATACTATTATATTATTAACTTGTGGTCTTTTAATGCTTGTTGGTTGTAATACTGTGAAAGGTTTCGGTAAGGATATGCAAGAAGGTGGGAAAAAACTTGAGCAAATAGATAAAAAAAATTAAAAATTATTATAGTCAATTTAGAAGAAGTTAGTGATATTATTGCTCGCTGCTTTTGCATTATGTGTAGGTATTTTTGCTTAATCGGTCCTAATACTAAATTTTTCTAAATTGACTATAATAATTTTAATCGGTTAATTGCATGTTCTTTGCCAATTATTGCGATAATCTCAAAAACACTAGGTGATGATAATGAGCCGGTCATTAGAGCTCTAATTGGTTGCATTAGATCTCCAAGTTTAATGTTGTTACTTTTAGCTAGCTCTTTAAATTCTATTTGGATAGTATCTTTATTAAATTCACTCAAATTTTGTAATTTATCAATAACCTGATTTATTAAATTTCGATTATAATTATTTATTACCTCTATAGCTTCTGGAGAGTATTTAATAGGAGAATTTACTAAATAAATTTTAGCAAGTTCAGCAAGTTCAACCAAAGTAGAGCTTCTAATTTTTAAATGCTCCATTGCTTGATTGATATAATTTTGTTCTTCTTGAGTTACTTTATAATTTTGTTGTAGAATACTATAAACCATATTTGTTAAACTTTGGTCATTTGTTTGTCGTAGATAATGAGAATTGAGATGATTCATTTTAGCGAAATCTAAACGAGAAGGAGCTTTGCCAAGACCATCAAGTGTAAAACACTCTATAGCCTGATTCCGTGAAATAATCTCATCGTCTTTATGAGCCCATCCAAGTCTTAGGAGATAATTACATAAGGCTTCTGGTAAATATCCCATATCTTTATAGGCTTTTACACCTAGCGCGCCATGTCTTTTAGATAATTTTGCTCCGTCATCTCCATGGATTAAAGGTATATGAGTCATGCTTGGTATAGCCCAACCAAAGGCTTGGTAAAGTAAAATTTGTCTAGCAGCATTTGTTAGATGGTCATCACCTCTTATAATATGGCTAACCTGCATGTCATGATCATCTACCACTACTGCAAGCATATAGGTAGCATTACCATCGCTACGTAATAATACCATATCATCAAGGTGCGAGTTCTCAATAACTACGTTTCCTTGTAATGTATCATGAATAATTGTTTGTCCAATTCTTGGGGCTTTTAATCTAATAACAGGTTGAATATCTTTGGGATAAGTGGTAGGATTAGCATCACGCCACGGGCTATTAAATAGAAAATGTTTTTTATTTGCTACTGCTTCGTCTCTTTGCTTATCAATTTCATCTTGAGGTGTGAAGCAATAATAAGCTTTACCGTCTTTTAATAATTTTAAAGCTGCTTCTTTATATAAATTATTTCTTTTTGACTGAAAGATTATATCTCCATCCCAATTTAAACCAAGCCATTCTAATCCAGAGAAAATTGCTTCTACTGCTTCTTTTGTAGATCTAGTTTTATCAGTGTCCTCAATTCTAAGTAAAAATTTGCCGTTGTTATGCTTAGCAAATAAATAATTAAATAAAGCGGTGCGAGCTCCCCCAATATGTAAGAATCCTGTAGGCGAGGGAGCAAATCTGGTGATTATAGTTTTTTGATTTAGATCTTCAGTCATATTTTTAAAGTTTTTTGATAGTGCTTAATTACTTATTAGGTTATTGTTAGCGTGTCATCCTGAACTTGTTTCAGGATTTTTTATAAACATACAGCATAATTCTAAATTTGTACCTAGATATTATTGAAATTAAGAGAGATCCTGAAACAAGTTCAGGATGACTAGTTCTGTTTTTCAAGCAAATGCAATAGGAAAACAAATTCATATTGTTATGGAATATTTTCAATTTGCAGAGCAGCTTAACTTCATTGACAGTACATTCTGCCATATTTTATCCCATCCAATAGTATGTGTAACTCCAGGAAAGATTTTTGAATGTACGCAAGTTGAGGCGCTTTGTTTTACATAAGCTTCTGCAATATAGCTAACCCGATTGAACTATTATGATAAGTGCTGTATAAGAATAGTTTAAAAAGTTAGATAATGATTTATGCGAGCATATAGTCAAGATTTAAGGAACAAAGTAATAAATAAATACAAAGAAGGAACAATGACAATG
>JAJIYR010000178.1 GCA_020881085.1 Rickettsia endosymbiont of Bryobia graminum
TTGTGGCTTATTGTAAATTGGAGAAACTTAAAATCAAAACTAAGCTTAATCATTTTGCTATAAAGTATAAGTTATTGGTAAAAGCTAATCAATCTGCTTTTAAGGAATTACATAATATAAATGCTATTACAGCTTAGTGCATAACATGAGTTAGTTAACTGCTTTAACATGCCGTCTTTGGCAAAAAAACTCGTTAAATCAGTATCTTTATCTACTAGCAAATCTACTGCTTGCTTTATCTTCTCTTGGTTAGTGTTACTCATGTTATTCCTAATAAATTATATTATTGTTAATATAACCTATCCTAGAAATTTACACACTTAGTGCAACAGCACCAGCTGGTGGATGACATTACATCTATATATCTTCTCAAAGATTTATCACTAATAATATTGTTAAGAAGATATATAATACACTTCTCACAATTCTATCTTAAATTTTTATTTTTTTAATTAATTCACAATAATATACTACTAAATTATATTAGGTTATTGTATAAATCATTTATAAATTTAGTAATGCCGGTTTATAATAAGAATTTTTCAATTCTTATTATAAACTTAGAACTAATACGGCTTACTTATTCACATTTTATATTTTTTATCAGATAGTTTTTATAACGAGGTGAATATTGTGCTAGAGGGTTTTGGTTTTTCACATTCCGCAACAGGATTATTTTGCTATTTTCTAAAAAAAAGGAAAATACAACTTATTATCTTAGCTTTTCTATGTATAACATTAGGCATAATTCCAGCCATCGATAGTATATTATTACAAAAAATTATCAATTTAATAGAATCCTTTTCTGACGAAAATGTAACATCCCTTCCATCATCAATGATGTTTTTGGCTATAATATATGCCCTTTGGTGGATGGTAGTAAATATTTTTTATCGAATTTATGATTATCTTTATCTTAAAACTATGCCTTATGTTAAAGGGCAGATACTAGATGAAATGTATAATTATACTCAACACCATAATCACAAATTTTTCCAAGAAAATCTAGCAGGTCATATCACTAACCGGATTACAGAAGCATCTAGATCTTTTGAAATGGCTCTATCTTTATTTGGAGAAAAAATTCTATATAAAGCTTCCATTATTACCTTTGCCCTATTTACAATGTATTGGGTCAATCAAATATTTGCTTCTATATTTCTTATATGGATTAGCTTTTTTATAGGCATTAGTATTTTCTTTTCAAAAACAATTAATAAATATTCTGTAAATTATGCTCGTAGAAAATCAATCGTTGCTGGAGTAATTGTTGATTCTATAGCTAATATCAGTGCTGTTCGTATGTTTACTTCTCATAAATTTGAACGTCAAAATTTAGAGGTAAGAATCGGCGATACCATAGATAGCGAAAAAGTAATGCAATTTTTTATGTTTAAATTACGTATAGTACTTGGCATATCTTGTTGCGTTATGATTTTTATTATGATCTACTATTTAGCACAACTCCGTAGTCAGCTACAAATCACCATAGGAGATTGCGTACTAGTACTAACCCTATGTATCACTGTTAGCACCGAGGTATGGGACTTAACTCAAGAAGTAGGAGATATGTTTGAAGAGCTTGGTGCTTTTAATCAAAGCATATCTTTAATCAGCCCTTACATAATAAAAGACCTTGAAAATGCTCATCTTTTAAAAGTTACGCAAGGAGAAATTGTCTTTAATAATGTTACCTTCCATTATCATCACAATAATAATTTATTTGAAAATAAGTCCGTTCGAATTAAAAATAAACAAAAAATTGGTCTTGTTGGCTTTTCTGGTTCAGGAAAATCCACTTTTGTTAACCTCATTATTCGATTACATGATATAGATAAAGGAGAAATATTAATTGATGGTCAGGACATTAGACATGTAACTCAGGATTCTTTAAGAGAGAATATCAGTATTATACCACAGGAATCAATTTTATTTAATAGATCAATTCTAGAAAATATTAGATATGGAAAAAAAGATGCCAGCTTAGAAGAAGTAATTGAAGCTGCAAAAATCGCTCATATCCATGAATTTATTATAAGCCTACCAGAAGGATACAATAGCCCTTGTGGAGAGAGAGGCAATAATTTATCTGGTGGACAAAGACAGCGCGTAATAATAGCTAGAGCCGTACTAAAAAATGCTCCTATATTAATTTTAGATGAAGCAACCAGTAGTCTAGACACTAAAACTGAAGAACTACTAGATGATTCATTACGTTACTTAATGCAAAATAAAACTGTAATAGTTATAGCTCATAGATTGTCTACTTTATTAAATATGGATAGAATATTGGTATTTGAAAATGGTAGTATTGTAGAAGATGGAAAGCATCAAGCATTACTAGAAAACAGTAAGCTCTATAAGAAATTATGGAACTCACAGGTAAGAGGGTTAATAGTATAAGGGAAAGAAACTAGGTAATAAAATTCTCATTTGAAATAATTTTCTGGTGCTGTTGCACTAAGTGTGTAAATTTCTAGGATAGGTTATATTAACAATAATATAATTTATCAGGAATAACATGAGTAACACTAACCAAGAGAAGATAAAGCAAGCAGTAGATTTGCTAGTAGATAAAGATACTGATTT